>DAIUCL010000090.1:0-11052 GCA_036846185.1 Chitinophagaceae bacterium | reverse complement strand
GATTGAGGGGGGAGGGAAGCTTGATGGTGGTGGTGACGACTTTGTCGCCGTTGGGCTTGATGGTAGATTCTATTTTGTTGCCTCTGCTGTCGTAGGTGACGACGGCGGGATTTTTTGCTTCTTGTTCTCTGCGTCTTTGTTCGGCTTTGGCTTTGTCGGCTTCTGCTATTTTGCGATTGTAATATTCTAGTTGTTTCAAACGCATGGAGTCGGATTGTCTTGTTTGGCACTTCGACTCGATGTTAATGAACAGAGGCAAAAAAAGCAGCGTCGTGTAGTAAATTAAAGAATACGTCTTCATCACGTAGCGAATTTACAAATTTTGACGTTTATTCAGTGTTCAAATAGTAATTTTTGGCAAATTCCCAAAGCACGATGCCGGCGGCTACGGAAATGTTGAGGGAGTGTTTGGCGCCGAATTGGGGTATTTCGATGATGGTATCACAAATGGCAAGCAATTCTTCGGATACGCCTTCTACTTCATTGCCAAATACTATGGCCCATTTGGTGAGGGGCTTGTGGGGGATGGTTTCGAGAGAGGTACTGTGTAGGGTTTGTTCTACTGCGGCTATAGTGTAGCCTTGTTGTTTGAGTTGCTGTATCGTATCTAACAGGGAGTGGCTATGTGACCATTGTACAGTTTCGGTAGCCCCAAGAGCCGTTTTTTGTATGTCTCTGTGTGGAGGGGTAGGCGTGATGCCTCCGAGTATGATTTGCTGCACTCTGAATGCATCGGCACTTCGGAATACGGAGCCTACATTGAGCATACTTCGTACATTATCGAGGAGCACAGTGAGTGGCATTTTGTCGGCCTTTCTGAATTGGTCGGGACTGAGTCTATCTAGTTCGTGTCTATTTTTTTTTGTATCCATTGTTTAGTATACAATCAGCTCATAAAATAATTCGGGGTGGAGATAGGTATTGGCCATTTCCATTAATTTTTCGGATTCTACCTGTTTGTAAGTTTCTATATTGGAATAGAATCGTTCTTCGCCAAATCCGTTGAGGAGAAGATTTTTCCAGCGTTGTATAATTTGAAATGAGCCATCCAGGTCGCCGAGGATATTGCCTAGAAGATAATTTTTAACTAGTTGTAATTCTTCGTTGGGGATTGGTTCTTCTCTGAGTCGTTTCATTTCATTGTAGACCTCCTCAAGGGTGGCCTCGCATACATCGCGGCCTGCTTCGGTAGAGATAAGGTAGGCACCCAGGTATCGATGATTGTACATGTAGCTGTGTATGCCATAGGTATAGCCTTTGTCTTCTCTGATATTGCTCATGAGTCGTGAGCCAAAGTAGCCTCCAAATACGGTATTGAGCATGATCATATATGGGAAGTCCGGATGGTGCTTTTCGGGGAAGTGAGAAGCTAGTCGGATAGCGCCTTGTACACTTTTTTCATCATTGATTATTCTGAATTTTTTTTCCGGAGTTGCTTCAGTATTATGGTGTTTTTCTTCTTGTAAGAGTTGGCTATTCCAAGTGATATTGCCTAGGTAATGATTGATGAGTTCGATAGCCGACTGATCAAAGCTGCCTGCCAGGAATAATTGACATGTTTTTGAGGTATAATAATGATGAAGATGCTGTTTTAGTTGTTGCACGGTGATGGAATCATAATCGTCGGATAGCATGTATCGACCGTAGGGATGTTGGAAGCCAAATAGATATTCATCAATTTTTCGGTTGGCGATAAAGTCACCTTTACGAAGTTGTACACTGAGGCGTTGTTTTGCATTTTGGATATAAATATCTAATTCGGATTGTGGAAATTGGGTATCTTGAATTATTTCGGCTACCAAAGGTAATATATGAGCTAGATGTTTGGTAAGACAACTTATTTGGATTGAAGCTCTATCGCTACCAGCAGCAGCTTTGAGAGAGGCTCCATACTGCTCTACACATTGATTTATTTCGAAGGCGGTTTTGGTAGATGTTCCACTTTTGATAAGTGCTGCGGTAGCTTGTGCTATTCCTTTTTGAGATTCGTACCAGAGTCCTGCTTCAAATACGAGTTCCAATTGTATTACAGGTTCTATATCATCACTGATGTAATAGAGGGGTATACCATTGTCTAATAGATGTGTTGAAAGTGATTGTAATTTGAAGTCAAATTCTGTGGGCGAATAGATGGGAGGTGGGATATTTCTATCTAGCATTTCGATTCTCTGTTTGTGGGCAAAAATACATGTATTCAATTTCTTAATGGTATTTATCTGTAGCTTACTTTTAGCGTGTGAAAATTGTATTACAAGCAGCTCCTATCAGTCAACCTTTTTGTGACTGGATAGACGAAGAGGGATATGATCGATTGATTATTGAATCCGAAAAGGATATTCCTGCACACACTTTTCCTCATATTGTAGGTATAGTGACTTCAAATAAGCTCCACTTAACTGAGCATTTTCTGCAGCGGTGTAGTTCAATAAAATGGATAGCACGTATGGGCTCGGGTATGGAGATTGTAGATACCGCATATACGAATCAGATGGGCATAGCTACTTTCAGTTCTCCTACGGGCATAGCAAATAGTGTAGCCGAGCATACTGTGGGCATGATGCTTGCTCTCCGACATCGGATATATCAATCGATGACTGAGATTAGCCATTCTCAATGGATTCGGGAGCCTAATAGAGGTATGGAGCTTGAGAACCTGCGAGTTGGGATTATTGGCTATGGACATACGGGGAGTGCTTTTGCATCCAAATTGCGCGTCTTCACTCCTACAATATTTGCGTATGATAAGTACAAAAAAGGATTTGGCAATGATTACGTAAAAGAAAGTTCACTTTCCGAGTTGTTTTTGACGTGTGATGTGATTAGCTTTCATGTGCCTTTAAATGACGAGACTTATCATTACTACAATCAATCCTTCATGGATTCGATGACCACACCACATATGCTCATCAATACATCGAGGGGTAAAGTGTGTGATACCTCTGTTATACTGAAAGGATTACAGCAGGGAAAGATATGGGGTGCTTGCTTAGATGTATTGGAAGAAGAGAGTGATATACAAGATACACTGCTTAGGGAACATAATATAGTAGAGCAACTGCTCAAACTCAATGTAATACTCACTCCCCATATTGCAGGATACTCACACGAAGCAACGATAAAAATGAGTGAGGAGTTGATGAATCAACTAAAATCTATTCATTAATGTACCAGCTTAATGCTATAACTTCTTGAATCAGATTGATACCTTATGAAATAAACACCTCTTGGCAAAGCTGTCAGATCGATCTGTGAATGCGATGATTCAAGTAGCATACGTCCGGACATGTCATACAGTTGCCACAAAGGAGTACCAGCTATCTGATAGATCCCTTGTGATACAAGCCTCAATACAGAAGAAGTACTAGAAGTATTGGATAAACTGTTAGGCCAACAGACGATAGACCCATTCGAATAAACACTCTTTATGGTACTAGCAGGACTCGCAATTGACTGCATGAAGGCAGAACCTGCATTACAATCAAGATACAAGGCTCTTTTAAGAAAAGATAGCAAATAGGGTATGTAACGGTCGAGTGAATTAGTAGCTGAAACGGTGCTGGCACAGCCACTACTATTCTGACCAAACACACAAGCCACACTGCTGGCGGTACCAAAATCACAATGTGTGAGATCTGTAAAAACCAGAGTGAATTTGGTAGCGCTAGCAAGTGAATTATAATGAGAGAGTTGAACGGTAGTATCGGTAATACAGTCTCTCTCTCCTGAAAAGATCAAAGTGGGCACAGTCACCAAAGGTGCTCCTGCCAAAGAAGATATACCTGTTGTATTAGAGGTTGCGGTAGCAAAATTGAAAAGCGCTTCGATAGAGGTGTTATTTTGTGCAGCCACCATCGAGCAGCCTGCTCCCATCGAATGGCCTCCGATTGCAACCAGTGGCGATATATGTCCGTTTAAAAAGCTTAATGAAGGAATAGTTGATAGCGTATTGTGATCATAAAATCGTAGTGCTAAAAATCGAATATCCTCAGCAAATGATAGATGATCGGGACTGAAGGATGTCTCTGTAGCTGGGAGTATCGTTATAAAACCTTCTTGTGCCAGGCGGCGAGCTATATTATCATAAGCATCGGGTGTCATCACAAATCCATGAGCAAGCACCACAATCGGAAATACCCCTGTGGGCATGGGAGCAGACACCCCATCTGTAGTGGCAGGATAATACACTTCTGTACCGATGACCCTTCCAGTCTGCGGCCAAGTGGGAGCTGAAGCAATGGAAGTCCCTCCGGTACGCTGTTCGTCTACAAGATTTATCGCTATTCTTCCTACCGAATACATTTGTGCCAGTAGTGTGCCAGACAACAATATGAAAGTTAATATTAATATGAATCGGGCGTAGATTATAGCATTCATTGCACTAAACTAGCGCAAACCATGCGGACATGTATATGGTATTCTTTATACCATATTGTCAGATGTACTAGCTTGAGCAGATTCCTTATTATCGGCTGGTGTATCTTCTGTCATCTCCTCCTTCTTCAATAGTGATTTCTGAAAAACAAAAATGCTGATAACACCGGTGGATATGGCCGTATCAGCTATATTGAATACCGGACGAAAAAATTCAAAATCTTCCCCCCCCAAAATGGGAAACCAAGTTGGGTACTGACCTTTCAATATCGGGAAATAGAGCATATCGACCACTTTGCCATGAAACAGCTCTCCATATCCTTGACCCCAGGGCACAAATCGGGCTATGTGGAAACTGCTTTCTGAAAATATTTTTGCATAAAATACACTGTCTATTGAATTGCCAAGCGCTCCGGCAAGTATTAGTGCGGCGCATAGGATTAATCCATTGGAGTATTTTTCTTTGATCAGCGTATTCTGAATAAAATACACTCCCCAGCCTACTGCTATCAATCTAAAGATTGTAAGAAACAATTTTCCATAATGCTCCCCAAACTTCATACCAAAGGCCATGCCTTCGTTTTCGATAAAGTGCAACCTGAACCAATCACCCAGCACCTTGATCTCTTCGCCATAATAAAAATGTGTTTTGATATACACCTTCGACCATTGATCCGCTATCAACACCAGTAGCACTATAAGCAATACATGTTTTAATTTCACTATCCGTTTGTTTGCAGCAAAAGTAATTCATTCTAAATGAAATGAATCTTTTCGTGAGCCTAATCATTTTTAATGGTAAAACTATTATCTTAAACTCACTATATAATCAGTACAAAATATGATTGAATGCATTTACTGCTCAATATAGACCAATTCTAGTGGGTCAACAGTCTGCTTGTATGTCGTCTTGAATGGATGCCTTTCTTTCCACGACTCTCCCAATTGATGTTGAAATCGTTTGCTGATGATCTGAAAAACTTTATTAATTAATGGATTTCGCATTTTATAAAATCCATTCATATACTCTGCTTTGCATCCTACGATGGCTTTTGCTTCCAAGGCAGTCCTACCCAATATCAACTTTGTACAGCTCCTCGCAATACTCTGTTCCACACAGTGTAGCAAAATAGCAAAATAAAGAGAGTACTCCTGATTTCGATCATAATCAAATCCGATATAATTCATATCATATATATCGTCGTGTAGGATTACCGACGAAAAAGCGAGCATTTCACTTTGATCATACCACGCAAATACCCTGTAGCTATCTCCTAGTTTATCTTTGAGTGTAGCAAAAAAATCTACACTTAGTTTTCCCATGCTCACTAGTTGCTTATCGCTTACTTGCCTATACAGTGCATAGATTACTTCTTTGTTTGCTTCTATCTCTGCTTTGGTCAACTCTCGTACCGTCAGTTTATCTGATTGCTTTCTCACTTTCTTGTATCGCTGTGCATATTTCCGCTTGAGTTCTTTCTCATAATCGTTTATGTTCGACCAGTGAGCGGGCAAGTTTAAATACATCGATATGTCATTTTCCATTCTAGTATATGTACTTGCCTCTGTTACGAACTTTGCTAAGGTGATAGGCAAATCTTTCACAAACACTCCTGTAGGTTTACACGCAGCCACCACATAGTCAATTGTCTTCAGGTAAATCTCTGCACGATTTTCATAAGGAACATGCTCGCCAAAATAAAAAAAAGAAGTGTCGTGTCTAAACAAATTACCTGCCACTAGCAAGCTTGGTTTAACAGTATGGATAATTGTCTGTAAGGTGAGTTGCTGAAAGGCATTGTCTTTACAATTGAAATGAGAAGTTTTGATATTCAGACATTGAAAATAGCTCAACATTACCAATTGATTATTCTCCAATGTGAGAACATAGTAATAGTTTAAATTTTCACAATTAGCCTCCTGCGTATGCGCTATTAGTGAGCTATGCAATGCATGATTAGCTGGCAACAACTGATTCCACATTTCAGGCAAATCCTGATAGTGCGTATAATGTTCAAAACGCAAACTCATTCTCTAGCAAAGATATCTTCATTTATCTTCATTTATCTTCAATAAACCCAATAGTCTATAATAAAAATCCTATGCCAGCGGAAATTAACGCGTCATACTGACCTCAATTTATGCAACAACAAACTTTTGCTAGGCTGATAACGTCTATGTTACAATGAAACACACACTACAACTTATACTATTACTTGCTTCCTCCTACTTATCCTCCGCACAAGTTTATAACTGGGCCTACAGCGCAGGAGGCACAGGCTGGGACGACCTCCGCTCTATCTACCTCAGTCCGGACAATGGTGTATTGCAAACCGGCATGTTCTCCGGCACAGCAAGCTTTGGAGCTACCACCCTCAATTCTGCCGGGTTTCAAGATGCTTTCGTAGCCAAATACGACGCCATGGGCAATGTACTTTGGGCCAAAGCAATCAGTGGCACAGAGCAAGACTGGGGATACAAAGTATGCGCCGATAATCAAAATAATGTCTATGTCACCGGCTATTTCCAAAGTAGTGCCTTGTACTTTACACCCTCCGACTCCATCGTGCGCAGTCCGGCATCTGCCCGCAACTTATTTTTGGCCAAATACAGTAGCAATGGCACCTTCCTCTGGGTCAAACATGGAAGTGCCGGTGCTACCAATGGCATGCTCACCGCTCGATCTGTCACCGTTGATAATCAAAACAATATTATACTCAGTGGCGATTATACCAAAGAAATTCAATTTGACGCCACCACTCTCCCTTTCACCAATGCAGCCAATATATTTCTCGTCAAGTTTGATACCAATGGCAACCTTCTATGGCACAAAGCAGGTATCTCCAATTCCATTTGCTGGTTCAACGATATGATCACCGACGCAACCAACAATATCTATGTATGTGGCAAAATATCCACCACCATCAGTTTTGGCCTCACCTCTATACCCAACCATGGAGGCGACGACCTCGTAGTGGGTAAATTCGACCCCAATGGCAACCTACTCTGGATGCATGTCGAAGGCAAACCCATACCCGCTACTACCACTAGCTACAATTTCGACTGTAGCAATAGTATCGCACTCGACCCCTCCGGCAATATCTACATCGGAGGTAGCCTACTCGATACCACCTATTATCACGCCCCTACCAACTCTATGATAACAAAACAATGGGCTGTAGTAGCAAAATTCACCAACAATGGCAACTTGCTCTGGCTCAAAAAATTTGGCAATCATGAAAAAAATAATATCCATGATATCACCGTCGACAACAACGGCGACCTCTATGCCATCGGTGTGTATCAAGATACCCTGCAAGTAGGCGGCACTAACCTACCCATAGCGTCCAATCCAGCAGCCTTCGTAGCCAAATTTGCAGCCAACAACGGCAATACACTCTTCGCTTACCAAAACGGCAGCTCCCTCACCGAATGGGAAGGCATCGGCATCGCCATAAATCCTCTCAGCGGACATCTCATCACCTCAGGCAATTATCGCTCACAAGTAAATTTTGGCAACAATACCCTCACCTCCAACGGCGTGTGGGACATCTACATCACCCTTCTCAACAATGCCATCGTACAAGGACTATCCGATCCCACTCGCAACCAACTCATCACACTCTACCCCAATCCCGGCTCCCAATACCTACACTTCGATACCCACAATCAACCCATCACCCTCCTCCACGCTACCCTATACAGCACCACCGGACAAACGCTGGCAAGCTATCCCCTCACACAACAGCTCCGCATACCCATATCCTCACTCGCCAGCGGCAACTACATACTGGAGCTTAGTGACCAGCACCACAACTCCTACTGGAAACTCTTCACCAAAGAATAAAAACACCAAGTATCGACACCTAATACCATAATGAAAAATTGGGCGTGCCCCCCTGTGCCCACAAAAGACAGGGCACAGGCGGTCAGGCTGCTACGGGGTTACGTCGTCGGCCCCAAGGCCTCCGACCACTTCGCCGGAGGCTCGTGCCCTTCGCATCCTTCACGCAGCGTGCTATGTATGTTTTGTGCAACGATGATGTTTCTTGCCGTATTTATTCTTTTGTCATCAAGCAGTCACCAATAGTATACGATTTACAAGCCACGCCATAATATGATACAACGAAAATGTGATGCCGGACTTAAACACATTAGCGTGCAACACATGGCCTACATTCGCAGTAGCTTGAACATCTGCACACCATTCGCTGTATGCACGGCCAACACATACATACCCGACGGAAAAAGCAAAGGCTCAAGCTCCAATAACGTGGCATTCGGTATTGTCGTATACACACACTGGCCCTGCATAGTATATACATAAGCATTACGTATCATACCCGGCGCCTCCACTCGAAGCGAAGAAGTGCCGGCCGCAAAACCCGCACTATTCATCACCGACAGCAGTTCCCTCTCAGTACTGACTATAGAGGTAGGCTTACAGTCGGCCGTGAGCAAACCCCTCTGCTGAAATCTGGCACACAATACAGGGCTAAACTGTGCTCCAAACAACAAGGTATCCGCCATCAGTATATGACGCGCTGCCTGAGGCAAACTCGTCTGATTGGTATAAAAAAACATCGATTCCAACATCAACTTATCGGCAACGATAACTCCCACATCGCTCCATATCTCACTCATCGCCGCATTCCATACCTCACCTACGGTATAGATATTGCCACTCACCGGATAGGTATTCGATGTGGCGGCCGTGCGTCCACCCCAGTACTGATTGTGTCCATCCCATGAGAACATCCGCTGCCACCCAAATGGATTGATACTTCGCGAATAAGAAGTAGCCAAATAATCTGCCAAGCCCTCATCGAGGCCACTACGCTCCGGCGTAAAATTGTCATTATCATTGGCCGACCACGACAAGCCATGAGCATACTCGTGAATAATCACATCGGCATCTTCGGCATCATCTACACCACCTACCCCAAAGCTGATAGTAGGGTTACCTGCATTGCGCACAAATACCGAATTGTCGGCACCAAACTGCCCGTGGGTATCTGCACGCAGAGGTAGTTTCATGAGCGTATCATATCCCAGTGAGGCTATATAATCGTGATACTGCTGTATGTGATACATCACCATACAATCCTCAAAGCCACCCTCACTACGATTGTACATAAAGCTAGGACTAGTACTCTCGGCAGGTGCTACAGCCGGCGCCTCAAAGTCGTCGATTAGGATGAGATTACTTTCCAAATAAAATTTTTGATCCACACTATTGTAGCGAGCCCTTATCGTAGCTTGCTGATATGCAGGAGCAAACCAAGGTAGATCGGCATCGGCACCATCGACATACACGCCTCCATAGGTCTGACCCACCGTGGTAAGTGGATCGGGCGAGAAGATGCGAACCGCCACGGTAGTATCGGTCTGAAAATACAATTCTCTGCTTCGCTGATCGACACACTGCATCGAAGCATCGAGGTAATACACCTTGTCGAAACGGTAGTCGGAAGCCTCTACTGCATACACATGATGCCACTCTCCCTTGTGCTCATACCAGCGATGGTCTATCCGCTTGATATGATGAGGCACCAGTTGGTACTGCTTGCAAAACGTTACAGTATCTGCCTCTTGCCATGGCCTCAGAGCCGACGCCACAGCAGGCAGTGAACTGAGCGAGGGATAGAATGCTTGCAGACAGATCACACTGCGCTCCGGTGTGATACTGAGCTTGATACTTGCTTGATCGATACGAGCTTGCTGCCAATGAATCGCAAAGCTATGATGCTGTGCGTGCGCAGTAGCTTTGCTACTCTGCCATTGTAGCTGCTCTGCCATCAGATCGGGATACTGGGAGGCGATATACTGCTTGAGATATGATGTATCGACTGAGGCTAACCTATGCCTTGGATATGATATCGTATCGGCTGCATAGCTATGAGCCGAAAAAAGTATGAATAGTAGTAAAAAATAACGGGTTATCATAATAGATGAAATAGTGTGAATTGAACATTTATTTTTTGGCTTTTACCAGGAGTGCTTCCATGAGGAGGTACTCCTCGTCGGTGAGGGTGGCAGGGTCGAAGGGGGCGTCTTCGTAAAGACCTATGTAGGTCTCGCTGGCTAGCTTGAGATGAGCCGGCATAGCCGCATTCATCACATCGCCTTCGGTGCATGCGTAGTAGCCGGCGATCCATTCCCAAAATTGCAACTGGGTAGGTGTCACGATCGCTTCTTCGTCGAGCAATTGGCGAATGGGTTTTACCGCATATACATCGGGCTTATCGTTGTGTAGCCTTTTGACGATGCCGCTGTATGCTCTCTTTTGGCCAAACTGTACTTCGACTCGCATGCCTATGCGTATGGCTTGCTGCCACTCCAGTGGTATACCATAGGTGTACACCCGTGGTATTGATAGAGGTAGTATAATATCGGCATACTGGTAGTGCTGCATGGTGCGGTAAAGATACGATTCATTTTTGGCATGGAGGATTGATCAGATATGGCTCATGATAATCCCATGGTGCAAGCGTCTCGCTGAAAGATAGTTTTGAACAAAATATTAATTTTGATTTATGAGTAGAAATTATAAAATTAGAGATAATGAAAAAGCCTATTTTATTACTCCCATGGTGCAAGCGTCTCGCTTGTTCCTAAAACATAAGAGCGTCTCGCTGAAAGATAGTTTTGAACAAAATATTAATTTTGATTTATGAGTAG
>DAIUCL010000089.1:0-11165 GCA_036846185.1 Chitinophagaceae bacterium | reverse complement strand
CTTCTATATTTATGTTCGGTTAAATTTTCGGTTAATTGACAAAAATCTTCTACTGCGATTTTGTCTTTTTTAATTCTATCAAAGCGTTTAGTTATGTAAGCCAGTTCGCCTGAATGCAAACGAATTAAAGAATGTTGAGCCGTTTTTATTTTTACTAAACTTGCCAAGTGCATTGTTACATCTTCGTTCTGTGGTAGTTCTTTATATTCGGTTGAGGGTGGCTTTAAAATATAATTACCGTGCAAACTTACAATGGTAAGCCTTGATAATTCGTTTTTATGTCTTTCTAATTCTAATGACAATTTTGGCTGAACCCCAGTAACAGCAATACTTTTAATAACTATTTGTTTGGCTAATTCTTCTAATTGTTTTAAATCAAAATCAATGATAGGTACTTGTTTTGTACCAAACATTTTTTTAGCACAAGATGAATGAAAGTCTTGTTCAAGTTCACTTAAAAGTTGATAGCAATAAAGACAGTTTGTGATTTTATGCTTCATTCTTCAATAGCTTTAATTGAAACACAGCCAATACAATCGTTACACAAGGTTAGCAATAAACCAAACCTATCTCTTGCATTTATTTTCCAGTTAGCAACAGCAATATTTAGCAACCAACCTTCGGGAATTAAACCATCAAAAAAAGGAAATAAAATTTTGCTTTGAAAAGCTTGTTTTTGAATGGGTAATGTTAGGCTAATTGGTTTTGCAGAAATTGAATTTAAAAATTCATCTTCATATTGAAATGTATATCCTTCTTCATTTTCAGTTATTATTCCGGCTAAATTATTCTTGTAATAAACACTCCCCTTTCTCATACTTCTTCATTTTTTATAACACCAACTTTTGCACCAAATAAGGCTAAAACTTGGTTTACTTTATCTAATCTTACTGACTCTTTGCCATTTTCCAGTTCACGCAAAAAACGCAGTCCCACACCCGCTTTTTCAGCTAATTCAGGTTGTGTAAGTTTTAGTTGCTTACGCTTTTCTTTTACAAATTCGGCTAACAGATCATTCATTTTTATACCCTTAAGGGTACAAATATAGCAAAAATAACCTATATTATACCCTTTAAGGTATAAATATTATTAAATTGTCTGAATTGCACCCTAAAGGGTATAATGTATGGAACAATAGCGGGCAACTCACTACCTTTTTCATACAGTAGTAATTTTTAGTAGTTACTTTCCAATACAAAACTTACCAAATATCGTACCCAGTATATCTCTATCCAGTTCCACACTACCTGTTATTTCCCCGAGGCTATGCAATGCCATACGAATATCTACCGATAGCAAATCACCGGGCAACTGATCACGCATACCTTTTTCAATCAACTGAAGACTACTGAGAGTACGATTGAGGGCATCTACATGGCGGATATTACTCACCATAAATCCGTCGTGCTGCATTTTCTCCTCCTCTACTATTGATACTAATTTGGACAACAATTTGTCTGTGTGATCCTTCGATACGGCTGAAAGCGCCAAAGCAGGCAATTGTGTCGTTACACTCACAGCCTCCTCGATATCATAAGCATCACATACCGAAATCGTATCCATTTTATTAAGCAGCACAATTATTTTTTGCGTACTACCCGGTTTTAGCTCCTTTACTTTTGCTACAATACTTCGATAATCCTCTCTGATATCGCACAGATAGAGTATGATACGAGCACTTCGCAACTTTTCGAAAGTACGCTCTATCCCCTTTGTCTCCAGCACATCTTCTGTACTGCGTATGCCCGCCGTGTCGATGAAGCGAAACAAAACACCCCCTACTCGCAAGGTATCTTCGATAAAGTCGCGGGTGGTACCTGCTATATCGCTCACCAATGCCCTCTCTTCATTCAGTAGTGCATTGAGCAATGTAGATTTACCCACATTGGGCTCTCCAATAATCGCTACCGGTATGCCCTCCTTGAGCACATTGCCTAAGGCAAAGGAATCAATAAGTTTTTTCACCTGCTCTTGCAAATGGGCGATCAAGGCAAATAGCTTTTCTCTATTGGCAAACTCTACATCCTCCTCCGAAAAATCTAATTCTAATTCTATTAATCCGGCAAACTCTATCAACTCATCGCGCAGCCCACGCAAACATTCCGAATATCCACCACGCATCTGCCCCAGTGCCATCTCGTGCTGTGTTCGCGTATCGGCCGCTATGATATCGGCTACCGATTCGGCTTGGCTCAGATCGAGCTTTCCATGCAGAAAAGCCCTCAGCGTATACTCCCCCCTATCCGCAGCACGGGCACCGGCGAGTATACATTGCTCCACGATTTGCCGTATGATATAAGACGATCCATGACACGATATTTCCACCACATCCTCACCCGTATAGCTTCGAGGGCCTCGGTACAGACTTATCACCACCTCATCGATCAAGGCATGCTCATGCTCCCACCTACCTACCAGCAGGCTGTGGCTTCGAGCTTCTTCCACTCGCTTGCGTCCCACAAAGTGCTTATCCGCTATAGCGATCGCCTGCTCTCCACTCAGTCGAATCACCCCTATGGCACCCTCGCCGCTGGGTGTAGCCACCGCTACGATCGTATCCTGCCTTTTTAGTCCTATACTCATTGCACAAAGATAATGGCTTTCTGTGTACACACCCTTAGGAGCATCACTCATTGCTGCTCAGCAAACAGGATGAGGTATTGGAGCTCAACGTAAGAAATTCTATTGAACCACATCGGGCTCTTCGCTATATCTCTTGTGCCTGCAAGGCACAAGAGGATGCCGCTGCGATCCCGGCTAGTTTTCGGCGTCGTCCTCTTATTTCGGCGGTCTGTACGAGTATGTTATCGAAAAAAAATATGACCGCTTACTTACTTATACATACTCAATTGCTACGAATTGTATTGTAACTGTCGATGAAGACTAAATTTGAAGGCGGTCTGTATAAGAAAGCTATCGAATAAGATTACGACCACTTACCTTCTTAAACATATTCATTTGCCTCGAACGGTATTGTAACTGTCGATGAAGACTAAATATGTCAGTTGTCTGTATGAGCAAGCTATCGAATAAGATTACGACTACTTACTCCTTTACACACACTCATTTTTGTGTGATTGGTATTGAATCAGACGATGAAAACTAGCCCCGATGGAGCGGATATCGCCTCCTACGCCCGGATTCTGTGCGGAGCCGTAGGGGGCATAGGAGTGAGAGCGGGACGGGTGATGAGCAAGGCCAATTCGATGAGCTCCTAATCAGTATGTTGTACGTAATATGCTTTAGCCCTTTGAAATGGCTTGGATTCAAGAGTAAAATCGATGGATATGCCACAAGAGAGCCATACTAGCGCTGAGGTCTAGTCGCTTTGATTTATAATATACTAGAAAATTATCCTTTCTATGGGTACAAAAATGTAGCCATGTGTTAAAATGCATGGCTGTATCAAGTGTGAATACCTGCACATCCTACCTGTGTGGGGGCTTATCCCAAATAAGATTTGAGCGACTTGCTGTAACGTGCTTTTTGTAATCTTTTGATTGCACGCTCTTTGATCTGGCGGATACGCTCTTTGGTAAGATCATATTTTTGACCTATTTGTTCGATGGTAGGACCATCGTTGCCTTCCAGACCGAAGTAAGCGGATACAATTTCCGATTCGCGGGGGCTGAGAGATTTTAAGATACGTTTGATTTCTTCGCGCAGGCTATCCTGTATTACGCCTTCATCGGTATCATCCGATCCGGTTAGCAGATCACCCATGCTAACATCTTCGGCTTCGTGTACAGGAGCATCGAGTGAGGTGTGGCGGGTATTGGTAACGAATATGCTAGATATTTCGGACTCGGACATATCTAATATTCCGGCCAGCTCTTCTACCGATGGTTCTCTTTCATTTTCTTGTTCGAAGGCCATCATAGCTTTGTTGGCTTTGTTGTAGGTGCCTATTTTGTTTTGAGGTAGTCTTACCAGTCGACCCTGCTCAGCTAGTGCTTGCAAGATTGACTGACGAATCCACCATACGGCATAAGAAATGAATTTGAAACCCTTGGTTTCGTCAAAACGCTGAGCGGCTTTGATAAGCCCGAGGTTTCCTTCGTTGATAAGATCGCTGAGGGTAAGTCCTTGGTGTTGGTATTGCTTAGCCACAGATACTACGAAGCGTAGGTTTGATTTTACCATTTTTTCGAGTGCAGCCTTAGATTCAGCCCCCCCACCTCTGATTTTCTGAGCCAATACGGTTTCTTCTTCGGCATTAATCATAGGGATTCTGCTGATATCTTGTAGATATTTTTCGACGGCTTGAGAATCTCTGTTCGTAATCTGGGTTGCAATTTTTAGCTGTCTCATTATATTAAGTTAAGTTTGTTTAGGTTATATATATATAATTAACGCACAAAAGTCTACAAAACGTGTCCCTTTTGCAAGTTTATATCGTTAAAGTTATCCTATGATGAAATAGGCTTTGATTATACGAGATAAGGAATTCTGGTATATTAGAATTTTTCGGCTAACTTTAGATTGTCGAATATTTCGGCTTGAGTAGGTGTAATAGCTCCTTTGATATTGTTGATAATGTGTTCTTTATGTTCTTTGAGACGAGCATCAAGCACGGACTTATTACCTTCAAATGTTTTTTGAATTTTTAGTGCATTTTGATATTCCATTTCAAGCACATAAGCGATACGGCTAAGTTGTACTTCATTCAGATTCAAATTTGGATGTTTTAGAGCTTCTAATTGGTTTTTGACGGCAGGGGGAAGTGCATTTTGTTGTGCATTAGCCCAAGAAAAGAGAGAAACGAAGCATACGAATAAGAGTATTTTTTTCATAAAGTACATTTTAGCTTTTTATAGTAGACGATATTTTGAATGAATATGTTTGTTACGTTCACGTTATTTATAGAGATAGCCCCCATGTATATGGAGGCCACACTCTTTGTTAGTTTACTAATTTATTCTGCAGATTCTTCTTCGTCTTGGGTATTGAGTTGCAGATTTTGATTTCTTCTATCGTTTCCGGATTTATCGATGTATTCTGGTCTGTTTTGATCATATACGATGCGCATGTTGGGCAAATCACCTATGACTCGGAATTCTGTTCTTCTGTTGTACTGACGTCCGGTAGGATTATCTTTTCCGTTGACGGTATTGGGTCTGATCGGATTCTTTTTCCCTTCACCACGAGCTATCATACGACCTCTGTCGATTCCTTTAGAAGCCAGGTATTTGGCTACCGCTTCTGCACGACGAACAGACAGTTCGTAGTTGGATTCATCGTCACCGATATTATCGGTATAAGAGCGTATTTCTACAGAGATAGAGGGGTTGTCTTGCATAAAGCGAACCATAGAATCTAGAGCCGCGTAAGAATCAGGTTGGAAATCGCCTTTTGCAAAATTGTAGTATACATTTTGGACTCTGAATTCGTAATCATCCGTTATCTTTCTCATGTATACAGTTACTAATGTTGTATCATCAGGATCCATTACAGATTTACCAAAAGTACTTACCGTAGTGCGACCGGAGATGTAACCTTGTTTGTCGGCCGTTATTACATAGTTGTTACCAAGTGGGGTATAGAACAAGAAATCGCCGCCTCTTGAGAAGAACGTATCTTTTTGCACATTCGCTTTGCTATCAGTGAGTTTGATAACGACTTCACCAACTGGTTTGTTGTCTACTTCATTGATAGCGATACCTTTTACGTAGAAGTTTGGTTCTTTGATTACTCTCCAAATATCATCGCAGCAAGTAGGATTTTTCTTATAAAGACTTCCTACTCGATTAGATACGACGTATCCATTATCTTTTGCACTTGGATCTTGCACGTAGTAGTAATCATCAGCAGGAGAATTGATAGGATAACCCATATTTTTCACATTACGGTAGCTGGTAGGGCCGCCTTCAGCGCTGTACACGTCAAATCCACCCATACCTGGCCATCCATTGGAGGCATAGAAGAGTTTACCTCTTCTGGTATCATAGAATGGAGTGATTTCATCAATTGGAGTATTGACTTTCTTACCGGCATTTTGTGGACGACGATATTCATTACGTGATGAGTCATAGATAGAGTACCAAATATCCCATCCTCCGGCAGACTGCATTTTACGATCAGAGGCAAAGAAAAGGACTTCTTTTTTTCCGATATAAGCACTGTGAGGGTGTGTACTACTTGACTCATCTTCATTAATACCACCCGGTACTAATTTGGGAGCTGTCCATGTACCTTTTTTAAGTTCCGAAAAATAAATTTTACATTTAATTTTCATACTGTCTTCATCGTTACAACGAGTGAAATAGAAACGTGAACCACCAGGGCTCCATGAACCATTCCCTACGTGAAATTTGGGATCGTTGAAACGACCGTCTTCAAATTTCATGGCCACTTCAAAGCTATCTTTTACTCTTGTTCTATCAAATTCTTTAGGTGCCCACATCAATCGGGATACATAATCCTTACGTTTGTCCTTTCCAACTTCGATGATATTTTTGGCACTCATTGTTGCAAAAAGCAAAGCAGTATCTCCCAAAGGCATGGGTGATAATTCTGTATTTATTGTATTGATATTAGGTCCGGCATTTTTAACGAAAACTCTTTCTGGATCAGCCAAAGTTTGGATAGCCATTTTACAGCCATCTATTTCACGCTGAGCATAGATTTTTCTTTTTTTATCTTTACCACGGTAGTTTTTGATAAAATATTGAAAATGTTCAATAGCTTCATTGTAATCCCCGTTTTGCTTACGCATTTGACCTGCACGATAACTTACATCGGGATATTCTTCCGGCGCCAGCGCTAACACTTCTTCATAGTAGTGAGCAGCAGGCGGATAATCGCGCATGTTTTTCAAACACTCAGCCAATTGATAGGTAACATAAGGATTTCGAGGCTGTTCCTTTTTGAGCTGCATGTAATATATTTCGGCAGTGTACCATGAACCTATCTTATAAAGGTTATCTGCAAATTTCATTTTCTTTTTGAAAGGTAATTTTGCAGCAATATCTTCATCTTTAGATTGTGCCTGTGTGTGAACTGTTCCAAGTGTTAGCAGAACAGAAATCATCGATAATAACAAAAGTTTTCTTCTCATTTCGCTGAAATGTTAATATGTAGCCGTAAATATAGATTCAAAAATTTAAATATGAAAGCCCTCAGTAATTTTTTTTAAAATCTTGCACAAGGGAAGTTCACTTTTTTGGCAAAATCAAGTGGATGAGGCTGAATATAGCGTAAAGATATTTCAAATCCACCATTTCCGGCGGATGCCACTTTTAAGTCTGAAGTATTATAGTCATAGGCAAATCCTAAACGGAAGCCTTTATGTTCTATACCACAAGTAATGAGTGTTGCATCTCCCATTCGTGTATAACCACCCAAGAATATAGCACTTGCTACGGATCGGATATCTGGTTCTCCTACGATATACTTAAATTCAGAACCGGCAATAATTTCCGTAGCAGCTGTTTGTGATTGATACAAGACCGCAGGCATGATTGCCAAACGAGGATTAGCATACCAGATTACACCAAACTGACCATTCAATCTCATACCCAATCCAACTTCGTTGTTTGACTTTTTCAAAAATGATTCTCTGGGTTGATTGAGGTTATGCCCTGCAAACCCCACCGTGTAGCCAAGATTTTCTGTAATGCTGTGTTGCCAGTTTAGACCAACGTTTGCAGTGAAATATTGTACTTTAGGATTTAATAGTTCACCAGTGGTTCCTGGTTGAAAACCACCATTACGAAATTCATCGCCCCAGTATAATCGAGCCAAATCTATTGTTTTTTGGGTAAATCCGCCCTGTAAACCTACAGAAAGTGACATATTACTATAATCTCCAAAAAACTTATGATAAGCTGCTGTAGCCAAAGCAGTCATGTTAGCCAAGTTGCCATCGCCCGAACGGTCGTTGTATATACTGATACCTCCACCAAGATGATCATCATTTGCAATATCGCGTTTGATTGGAGCGTCATAAGAAGCCCCGAAAGTCACAAAGGGGGTAGTAACACTCGACCATTGATTTCGATAAATCCCAGTCACACGATACATCCCCGAAATACCACCTGCCAATGCAGGGTTGAGCAACATAGGAGCTCCATTGAATTGGGAAAAATGCATATCTTGTGCGTAGGTTGCTGATTGCAAGCTTACTATAGCGAGTAATGCAATGGCTATTTTTTTGCTTATTTTTTTAATATTCATAGCTGTATGCTTAATTTATCTTATTAATGTAATATTACCTTGTTTATAAAATCGCTTTCCGGTAGATGTAGTAGCGTCTATGACATATACGTACACACCCATTGGCTGTGGTGTATCCTTGTACCTGCCATTCCATCCTCTCTCTATGTCTTTTGTCTCAAACACCTCTTCACCCCATCGATTAAATATTTTAAAATAATTCAATGTTGCAAGTCCTCGTTTGATAATTTTCAATTCATCGTTTATACTAGTACCACTTCCCGGACTAAATGCGTTAGGCAAATCTAAAATAGTTTCTTCAGAAATCCTAATAGTTATTGAATCATTTATTTTACAGCCATACTCTGTAGTGCCTGTAACGAAGTATTTTGTAGTGACCGGTGGGTTTACAATTGGCGTGGGAGAAACTAAAGAGCTTATGTGATAATCAGGACTCCAAGCAAAAAAGCTACAGTTTCCTCCAGGATTCATTTGATGAGTTTCGCCCGGATAGAGCACTACATCCCCACCAGCATCCAAAACAGCACCCGACACTACGTCTAATCTTGCTATTAAGGTATCTATGCAACCTTTGTTGTTTACTATTATTACTCTGTAATCAATGGGGGCATTTGCCATTGCATAAGGCATTGATATAGTAGAATCATTAAGATATATGCCGGGCGACCAGTAATAAGCGATGCCACCTTCCGCCACATATTGAACAGTGTCTCCTGGGCATATCACTTTTTCCTGCGGGGTCACTTTACCAAAATCGCTTCTGTTGACTTGAATAAACAAATCATCCGTTCCTGTACAACCCGCAGGAGTAGTTACAGTCAGATTAATTATCATAGACTGAGGATCCTTAAAAATAGGGTTTGGAATAGAACCACTATTGAGCCCCGTCGCCGGATCCCACACATAAGTATATTGATTGTACCATGATGGAGTAACGGTAGCATGAAGCTGCACGGTATCATAATCACAAACTTCTCTATCTGGACCCGCATATACAATAGGTACCGGTTGCACATCTATACTAAAGCTTTTTACCATATTATTACAGCCGGGATAAGTAGCAGTGACTGTATAAGTGATAGATGTATCCGGTGTGGATATAGGATCTTCGATGCTAGGATTATTTAAAAAGTCTGGTGGGGTCCATGTATATGTGAATAGAGGATGCCCCGTGACATTGATTGGAACCGGATCACCTTTACAAATAGCGGTATCACCGTTATGCAAAATAATATCGTTGGGCAATACTAATATGTTTACCGTATCTTCACCTTGACAGCCTACCGCCTGCGGTTCTACCAATAGCGTAAGCACATAATTCCCTTGTGCGGTAAATACCCCTAAGGGGTTTGCAATATTGGTGGCAGACAAAAAAGGTGTACCATTCCCCCCCCACGTATAGGTGTAAGGTTGACTGGGAGTGATGACAGGATTAAATTGTATACTCATACCCTGGCATATTATGGTATCGTTTGATGCCAGCACATTCGGAGGGTCTATCATTGTGATAGTGATAGTATCGCATTTTGGCACACAGCCAGAACCAGCCAATTCGGCACAAACCGTGTAGGCAGTCGTAATGTTTGGGCTCACGGTAGGCTCCTTGATTGTGGGGTCATTGATGTTATTAGCAGGAGTCCAAGTGTAAGACAAGGTCGTATCACCGAATACTAATATATGTACACTATCTTCTTTACACACCGCAGTATCGGGTGTGATAATATGCATAATGAAGGTATCCGAAATCAAGATGCTTACAGAATCTACAATATCGTTGGTACAAGGCGCCAATTGATATATTTTAACTTCTTCTATTCCTTCAGGCAAACCGTCTGCTATAGCACTGATAGCAGCATAAGCCACTGTATCAAAAGCCGGAATGGTTAATTGACCAAAAGGTCCACCGGGAGGTATTGTATTGATAGAATAATCCGCTGGATAGGTTGCAGTGCCACCTACGCTGTAGTTTACAGTCAGAGGGAATGCCGTTGGTTGTGGCCTAGATATTTTGATAAATCCGGATGCACAGCCTTCTACTATATAAGGCAGGGGATTGTTTAGTAGCGACTGGGTTGAAAGAATTACTGAATTAGATGTCAAACTCCCTTCTTTGACAAATACACCAGAGTCTAATATCCCATCGCCCTTATCTGCTATGGCCAGTTTCAAATGATAAGTAGAACAGGGTATTACAGATGATGCTGCGGTCAATACGGTAGTGAATCCCTGATAATTTACCGTTAACCCATTGGCATTACAGACAAAATAGGCACATGTGTTATTAACGGCATTGAACATATTACAACCTGGCGTCAACCCAAAACAGTTGGTGTTGTTCGTATTACAACAGCCGGGCATATTAGGACAATAGATAGTACTAACCCCTACCGGACAGGTGGCTGAGCCTGGAACCAATGCAATATTTTTTGAATTGTTGGAAAAAGGACCTGTGATACCGGGTCCACTGATAAAGAATCCAAAAACGTCATTAAAGTTAGAACAAGTAAAACTTGGATATTCCGTGGATCCAAATACATATTCAAACTGCACAGAATCACCCAATGGTGTAAAATCAAATTCTAAGATACAAGCATCAAAAGTTGCTCCATTGACCAAGGTAGTCAAATCGGCGTCGCCAGGGGTGCCATTGCTAGTTGATGGCCCTTGTGCAGGACCATTGGCGCCTTGAACGGCTCCTGTAGTGGCTGCCTGCCCCGAAGTGAGTACGATACCCGCATTAAGCCCCAAATTGGTTACATTAGGAGGAGTTACCACAAATACACCATTGGCGTTGGCAGGACAATTCAATGTTGGATTGGCAATAGTAACCCCATTGCCAACTAAAGACTGCGCTAACACAGCAGCGGCTTGAGCACCTGTTACGGTAATTTGGGCTTTAGAAATAGGAGGTAGTACCATTAGTAAAACCAATAATGTAAGTGCCAATGAATTTTTGAGCACAGCATGTGTTTCGAATAGAACTTTATATT
>DAIUCL010000088.1:0-11238 GCA_036846185.1 Chitinophagaceae bacterium | reverse complement strand
CAATATATTAGTTGTATAAATTACTGATAAAGATTGCCATACTTTTCGCTCCAGTTGATTTTGGTATCACCCTTGCCTACGCCTATACCAAAAAGCTGACAGGTATTTAATGTAAGTCCTATTTCATTGACCGGACCGGTGATATGATAGTAAGATCGGGCAAAATGGATATTATACTTATTAAGATACAATCCAACCCCCAAAGAGAAACCGGACATTCCTTTTTGCTCCTGCAAGGCGAGTTCAGAACGACGAAGGTGATTATAACCTGCACTCAGCTCTATTCTTTTTCCGATTCTCATATCTAGTGCAAAAACAAAATGTCGAAATAGCTTGTCAGCAAAATAGGACGAATTATCGTTAGTATTCTCTTCAGCAAACAAATTGTTGCTCACTCTATCCATAGGATTATCATATCGTATGTCCCATTTATAGAGGTGATAAGCCAAAGCCGATAAAGAAAAAGGTGCTTTCTTAAAGCGTTTTACCATACCAATTTGCAAATCATAGGGCAATGGAGACGGCTTAGAAGGGTCAAAATGTTTTAAATGTACACCGGCATTTTTGAAAACACTCCCGAGATACCATCCATTAGCGGTATCTGCGTATACCAAACCTAAATCCACCAACAAAGCTGAAGAGCGTTTGTCGATGAGTTGTGATACAGCATACTTAATAGTGGCTCCATATCGCCATCGTTGAAGATACTGACGAGCAAAAGTGGTATGTATGAGTAAATCTGATGCTTGAAAATCCCCTTGTGAATTGCCTAACAAATCAGTCCGATTAAATTTTCCATAGTTGATGCTTTGTATACCGAAAGACCAATCTGTATTGATTTTATCAAAGTGAAACGCATAAAGAAATTGCGACATTTTAGCACCTGCATAGTATGCATTGTATGTAAGGCCCAACTGAGAATGAAATTCGGGTCTTAATAACGCTGGATTTGCTCTGGACATCATCAGATCCGGTGTAGGGTTTACAACAGAAGCCCCGCCCAATGCCGTCATATGTGGAGAGTTGGATATACGTAAAAATTCAAATACATGCTCTCCGCCTACAACTTGAGCTTTAATAATACTTACAGACAAACTGAGTAATAAGGTGAATAAGCCTCTCAACATAATGATCTTAACGTTCAATTGTCAAATATATTTTATAACATTGTCTTTGTCAAATAAATAAAAAACGGATTCGTTGAAAAGAAAGTTTGTGAGAAAAAAGAAGTTATTCCCCGTATTTATAGCTTTGTTCATCAGCTTACTCTCCGCCTACTTACTGCAACAATACTTGTCGTCTCATAAAAAAAGAATTTACTACCAGGATTTCGGCATAAGTATTCCAAATGGTTTTGACATCCATGGTATCGATGTATCCCGCTACCAAAGAGATATTGACTGGGAAGCAGTTGCTTCCATGAAACATAAAGGCATTTCATTTTCATTTGCGGTAGCGAAAGCCACAGAGGGTCTATCGCTAAAAGACCCTTATTTCAAAAAAAATTGGCGTGAAATGGGAAAAACCAATTTGACCAGAGGTGCTTACTTATTCTTTCATCCCAGAAAAAGCGGCAAGGAGCAAGCCTATTTTTTTATCAAACATGTCTCTCTTAATTCAGGCGATTTGGCACCGGTAATAGACATTGAAAATACGAATAAAAAGAATAAAAAACAAATACAAGCCAGCCTGAAAGAATGCATTGATGTTTTGCAGCATCATTATGGGATAAAACCCATTATTTATACCGGTGCTGACTTTTATACTCAGTATCTGCTGGGAGAGTTTGATGCATACCCTCTATGGGTAGCTCACTACAACAATGCCAAGGAGCCCAACATCAATCATACGTGGATGATATGGCAGCACAATGAAAAAGGAAGGGTAAATGGTATCATTGGCAATGTAGACTTTAATGTATTAAAAGGCAATAAAAATTCTCTCAAAAAACTTTGCATCCCTTAATTTTTTAACTAAATTGCTAAAATGAAACCAAGCAGCGACGAAATAATAAAATGGTCCAATATTCACATTGTTCTATGGCTTATCAAAGACTTTTTTTGGATCGCCGATTATAAGTTTGCCGGCACCATAATGATATTACCCACCTTTGGCGTAGCCATCTTCAATACCATCTATTTCAGACACCTCAAAAGCGAACTATTTCACAACTTAGCCGTTTGTTGTTGGATAATGGCTAATTCCATTTGGATGATTGGTGAATTTTATTTTCACGACAGCACCAGACTTTATGCTAAAATATTATTCATCTTAGGCATCTTACTCCTCATGGTGTATTACACTTTGCTTAGACCCCAATCAGAAAACAGAACATCAAACAATCATTCATAAAATTCGTACTAAATGAAAATAAACTATACCTTCATTTCATTATCTTTTCTATTAGCATTCTCCGGCATAAGCATCATAAGCACTTTCGCCCAATCTACACCGCACGAAATCAATGGAAACAATTATACTGCAACTTACGAAGAATGTATATCGTACTACGAAAGCTTATCTAAAAAATCCAACAAATCACTATGGCTAAAGCAGGGCAAAACGGATGCAGGATACCCTCTGCATACCTTCATCATAGATCCTACGATGACCTTTGACCCTACCTACTGGCACAAAAAAATAAAATAGTCATGCTCATACTCAATGGAATACACCCCGGCGAACCGGATGGGATAGATGCCTCCATGGCATGGGCTAGAGATCTACTCCAGTCGAAAAATGAATTGAATAAGGAGGTAGTCGTTGTTATTATTCCGGTATACAATATAGGTGGATGCCTCAATAGAAGCCCCTACAACAGACCTGACCAAAATGGACCGGATGAATTTGGATCGAGAGGCAACTCTCAATACCTTGATCTCAACAGAGATTTTATCAAATGCGATAGTAAAGAAGCCATCGCCTTCACGAAAATATTTCAATGGATACGGCCTCACCTCTTTGTTGATAATCATGTAAGTGATGGCGCTGACTATCCTTACACTATGACGCTCGCTACTACACAACACAGCAAACTACCCAAGGCTCAGGCCTCTTACCTCAACAATCATCTTGAACCCTCTCTATTTAACAAAATGAAGGAAGTAGGATTCCCTATGATTCCCTATGTGAATGTATGGGGATGGGATGCAGGAAAAGGCTGGGGACAGTTTTTTGACAGCCCTAGATATAGCAGTGGATACGCCTCCTTATTTGGCTGCTACTCTTTCACAGCCGAAACCCATATGCTGAAACCTTATGCAGATAGAGTGAAAGCCACCTATGCTCTAATGAATGAATTGTATAAACTATCAGCCGAATATAGTGCAGAAATACAAAGCTCTCTAGCAAACGCTCAACAAGAAATTGATACTGCTAGCTCTTGGCCTGTATATTGGCAGCTGGATAGTAGCAGACACACCAAAATCGAGTACAAGGGATACCATTATCATGAAAAAAAATCAAGTATCAGCCAAGCGACGATCAAAGACTATGATCCCCAAAAAACCTATACCGACAGCATCCCCTTTTACAACCACTATAAAGCAATACGCTATGCCGATATTCCTGCGGCATACATTATACCACAAGGATGGTGGAACGTGATCAAAAGACTCAAATGGAATAATGTAGCTATGAGCAAACTTGACAAAGACACCTCAATCTATGTGCAATACCACAAAATCCTACATTTCAAAAGTACGGACAAACCATTTGAAGGGCATCACTTCAATACACAGTTTTCCAGCTCGGTACAATTCGATACACTTACTTTTCGAAAGGGTGATTACGTTATCCCTAGCCAACAGAAAAATAAGCGATTCATCGTAGAGACCCTGGATATACAAGGGCAAGATAGCTATCTGGCATGGAACTTTTTTGATCCGATACTGACTCAAAAAGAAGGTTATACCGACTACGCATTGGAACGCATCGCCCAAAATATTCTTCAAGAAGACACTGAACTTAACGCTCTTTTCAACGCCAAACTCCAAACAGACAAGGAGTTCAGTATGGATATCCATGCCCAGTTAGATTTTATACACCGACACTCTCGATACTTCGAGAAAGGATATGCGCTCTATCCGGTATTCAAGCTATTCGTTACACCCCCTACTTCTCCTTTTCACAAGAGTCCAACAAATATTTCGAACCCCAACAAACAGCATGAATAAGATTAGAATCCACTTGTGATGATTCCTCCGCTTATTTTTCGTTATTTTGCTAGTATAAAACCCTTACTTTGATAGAGAAAAAACTTCTCCATACGGATGAAACAAATGTAGTACTTGCCGGATGGCTCCCTCAAGGAAAGCCCGAAAGCCTGATCAATGAATATTTGGATGAATTGTCCTTTTTGGCCGAAACGGCCGGAGCTACCGAAATCAAGCGATTTTATCAAAAACTCGACCACCCGGATAGCAGAACCTTTTTGGGTAAAGGAAAAATCGAAGAAATCAAAAAGTATATTGATACACACAAAGTAGATATGGTGATCTTTGACGACGAACTCACAGGCTCTCAACTATCCAATATAGAAGAAGTACTGAAACGAAAAGTAATAGACCGTAGCGACCTCATCCTCGACATATTTGCCTCCAGAGCCAAAACAGCGCAAGCTAAAGTGCAAGTAGAACTCGCCCAATACCAATATATCCTACCCAGACTCAAAGGGATGTGGAAACATCTGGAACGGCAAGGAGGTGGTATTGGCTCTCGAGGGCCCGGAGAAACCGAAATAGAAACCGACCGCCGTATCGTGAAAGATAAAATCGCACTGCTCCGAAAACGCCTGCAAGAAATAGACAAACAAGCTCAGACTCAACGCAAGGAAAGAGGCGAATTTATCCGGGTATCGCTGGTAGGCTATACCAATGTGGGCAAATCCACCATCATGCAACTGCTCAGCAAATCGGATGTATTTGCCGAAAACAAATTATTTGCCACCCTCGACACCACCACCCGAAAAGTCGTATTTGACAGAACCCCTTTTTTGCTCAGCGACACTGTAGGCTTTATTCGAAAACTTCCGCATCACTTAGTTGAAAGCTTCAAAAGTACACTCGATGAAGTGCGCGAGGCCGATATCCTTGTTCATGTAGTAGATATATCGCACCCGCAATACGAAGACCAAATAGCCGTGGTGCAACAAACGCTGCAGGAATTGAAAGCGCACGAAAAACCCACTTTGGTGGTATTCAATAAAATGGACTTGTATGCCGAACGTACCTTTGATGAATGGCTCGAAGAGGAAGTGAAACAAGATCTGATCCACCAACTGCACAAAAGATGGAACCACGAAACCGGTGGCCATGCTGTATTTATCTCCGCTACCGAAAAAGATAATATCGACGAACTGCGCACCCGTCTGCTCGATGTGATCAGAGCTGAATACGCTATCCGATACCCTTACAAAGATATTTTTTATCAGTAGGCACTATCCTCCCATCATAGCCTAAGTAATACGACCCTCGAACCTGCGGATTCACCACTCATTGGATACGGACTATGATGCCTTTGCAAAACTCCTCAAAATATTGTTGGCTTGCTTTGCGAGGGCACTTTTTCACTTTTGTCTTTATACAAATGTGGAACAAAAGCTTCTTTTTCTGAAGGTAGATGGAGTGATGCTTTTTTTTGTTTTTTTGTGTACTTCCTCTGCGAGGGCGCTTTTTCCACTTTTGTCTTGACACAAAAGTGGAGCAAAAGGTATTCATGTCATTTTAGTTTTTTTCAATGGTATTCATGAACCACTACGTTAGGTTTCAAGGCGCTTAGAATAAATGACTACAAAAGTTCCTTTTGCTTAACGCCTTTTTTCTAATGGCCGATGGAGTGATCGGGTTGTTCTTTTCCCTCCTGCTATGTGTCCCCACATTCCATCATCTTATTACAAAGTTCTCGTTTTACTACCCATTGAGTATAGGCATTGCCGCACTTTTCTGAATGATCATTAAACCCATATTTTGCCTTGACGTTTACCAAAGTCTTCCTAATACCTCGAAGCCCCTATTCGCTTCACCATCGCTCATACCTCACATCATAGATACTACTTACACGCTTTACAGACCGATGACCCTTGCCCGTACCGATGAGGCAATAGCCCTGATCGTAGCGGCATCCCCTGAGCTGCCTGGCCCGGGTGTGTGGGCGCGAAGGGATACAGCGGAGAGCAGGACTGGCGATGATGCATGTAGTGACGATGCGCTCCAACTATTCAGAAATAGGCCACCGGGTATACCAATATAAAATACAAGCACTACGTACACTCCTTATGTACAGGAGTAGGAATATTGCCTACAAGATAAATTTATTCACATGGGCTCTATGCCCGGCTAAGCAATGTACCTTCGATATGAAATCGCACATGCAATTCCAAAATACCATACGACCCAACCCCGATGGCGTAGTCCTGTTTGTGGATATGAACAGCTACTTCGCCAGCTGCGAGCAGCAAGACCGACCGGAGCTGCGCGGGCATCCCATAGGCGTGTGTGGTAGCCAGTCGAATGGCGTCATTATCGCGCCCTCGATCGAGGCCAAAACCTTCGGCGTGAAAACCGGTATGCGTATGGACGAAGCCAAGCAGCTATGCCCCCAGCTCATAGGTGTGCAGCCCCGCTCCGACCTGTACCGACGCTATCATGTCGCTATCATGAATGTACTACGCAGCTATGCCGATGAGGTGATCCCCAAGAGTATCGACGAAGCCGTGGTGAACCTCAATGCCTATAAGTGGGTCTACCCCGATCCCGAAGCGCTGGCAAGGCAGATCAAAGAGGATATCCGCACCCAAGTGGGCGACTGGCTACGCTGCTCCATCGGCATCGCCCCCAACACCTTTCTGGCCAAGCTCGCCACCGACCTCCAAAAACCCGATGGACTCGTGCGCATCACCCCTCACAATATCGACGAAGTACTCAGCACCCTCGAGCTCACCGACCTGCCGGGCATCGCCGAGCGCTGGGCCTACCGACTGATACGGGCGGGTATCAAAACCCCGCGCGAACTTCGCTACACCTCGCCCGAGATTCTCAAAAAAATCATGGGAGGCATCATCGGTTTCTACTGGCACTACCGGCTCAACTTTGCCGAGGTGGACTTCTACTCCAGCTCCTACAAATCCATGTCGGCGGTACGCACCCTCTCGCGCCAGCAGCGCGCCTCCCTGCCTACCCTACACGACATCTTCCTGTCGCTGTGTATGAAGCTGGAGTCGCGGATGATGAAGCACCATGTATTTTGCCGCACCATACAGTTTATGTGCAGCTATCAGAATCGCGCCCACTGGGACACCCATATACGGCTGGTACGCCCCCTGCAAGATGGCACCGATATGTATAAGTATCTGTCACAAAAACTATTGGCCGAAGAACAAAAACTAGGTTCGCCCATCCTGCATAGTGAGCTACGCACACTGGGTGTGGGAGTCAACGATTTTGTATCGGACCGCCACATCCAATACGAGCTCTTCGACAATAGCCTGCGCCGCGACAAGCTACGGCGGGTAGTCTACGATATCAAAGACGCCTTCGGCAGTAGCAAAATCATCAAGGCGGTAGAGATGCGCGACAAAGAAGTGGTGCGCGACATCATCGGCTTCGGCTCCGTGAAGGATATGTACTGACGGGAGCCGGGGCTATCATCCCACATACACTCCCCCACCACTCTCCGTCCCTTGCGGGGTACGCTATCGCTCCCGTGCTCCGCCCTAAGGCTACGCACCGGCTCGTACCTCGCCGCCCTCCAGGCACGGCAGCCACCCGACGCAGTAGCAACGGTGGGCGGTCTGTGCGAGGGTGATTATCGTTTCTACTAGAGTATACTGGATAAACTCTCATTAGTCTTTACACAGATTTCCCCTTAGCACTAAGCACGACGAAGCCTTATCACCCGGCTACGACTAAGCCAATCCAATATTCTAACCATTCCAAAATCCGCTTTGAACATCATTCAAGTCGAAGCACATAAATATCTCCCTATATAAACACTCTCAAAATGCAAAAATTAATAGCCCATTCGATGATTTACAAGCCAAGAACCTTTATATTTGTTTCTAAATAACAACTTATTGTAGCCGCCATACTCCCTATACGTGAACTTTTTGGGAGTTGAGTAGCCTCCATAAGTAAGTTGGCAGCAAGCGTAAAACGACACGACACAGCAGACATTGACCGTGTGACAAACAAGAAAAGAGAAATAAAATTTGACAGGTGACCAAAGACATAGAAACGATATTATAAACGGACAGCGAGTAAGCCGACACTCATTGCCTATCCTTCTGTGTTTTAATTTTTTTGCCCACGCACAAAATATTTTGAAATACGAAGTATTCACGAACACCAAAAACAATAAAAGTGACGTGAGTAAATTCTTTGCCAGCCCGCATTGGCACATTGGCTTTTGCCCCTACCCGCAAAGCCAACCCTTCGGAAAAAGCCAAAGAGCCAAACCGCCCTGCGGTTCACGAACACCATTAAAAAATCAATATATGCCGTGAGTAATTTTGCCCGCCCGCCAATGACATTTCGGACATAGAAAAACTATCTTTACCAACATTAAATTAATTTGTAAAACAGCAGCATAAGACACTATAAATGGCAATTAAAAAATCTGAATTATACAGCTCACTTTGGGCAAGTTGTGACGAACTGAGAGGCAGCATGGATGCCAGCCAATACAAGGACTATGTATTGGTAATGCTTTTTGTAAAATACATCAGCGACAAGTATGCGGGACAACCTTATGCACCGATAAAAATTCCTGCGGGTTCAACCTTTCAGGATATGGTGGCTTTGAAAAACAAGCCCACCATTGGTGACGACATCAACAAGAAAATTATCGGACCCATTGCCGAAGCCAATAAACTTTCGGAAATGCCCGACTTCAACAACCCCGACAAGTTGGGAAGCGGTGCCGAAATGGTAAAAAAGTTGAGCAACCTGATTGCCATCTTTGAAAACCCCGCACTTGACTTTAAGGGCAACCGTGCCGAAGGCGATGACATTTTGGGCGATGCCTACGAATACCTGATGCGGCACTTCGCTACCGAAAGCGGAAAAAGCAAAGGACAATTTTATACGCCTGCCGAAGTAAGCCGTGTGATGGCAAAAATTATCGGTATCAATGCCACCAATACCACCAGCGAAACTTCGGTGTATGACCCGACTTGTGGTAGTGGTTCATTGCTTTTGAAAGTGGCAGATGAAGCCGAAAAACTCATTTCTGTTTTTGGGCAGGAGAACGACACCACCACGGCAGGATTGGCACGCATGAACATGATTTTGCACAACAACCCCACGGCTGTCATTAAGCAAGGCAACACACTGAGCAATCCGCTTTTTTTAGACGAACATTCACGGCTGAAAACCTTTGACTTTGTGGTGGCTAATCCGCCTTTTAGTTTTAAGAGTTGGAGCAATGGCGTAAACATTGCCGAAGAACAAAAAGAAGGCGGCAGATTTTACAATTACGGTGTGCCGCCTGCCAAAAATGGCGACTATGCTTTTCTGTTGCACATTCTTAAATCCTTAAAGAGCAAAGGCAAGGCAGCGGTTATTTTGCCGCATGGCGTTTTGTTTCGGGGCAATGCCGAGGCAGAAATCAGGCAGAACTTAATTCGCAAGGGCGTTATCAAAGGCATTATTGGTTTGCCTGCCAACTTGTTTTACGGAACGGGTATTCCTGCCTGCTTGATTTTGTTGGACAAAGAAAATGCCGACAACCGCAAAGGCATTTTTATGATTGATGCCAGCAAAGGGTTTGTGAAAGACGGCAATAAAAACCGCTTGCGTGAGCAGGACATTCACAAGATTGTGGACACCTTCAACAAGATGGACGAGAGCAACCCCAAGTATGCCCGAATGGTGAGCGTAACCGAGATTGAAGAAAAAGAATTTAACCTGAACATTCCCCGATACATTGACAGCACCGAAGCCGAAGACCTGCAAAACATTGAAGCCCATTTACAAGGCGATATTCCCAACGAAGACATTACCGCATTGAGCAATTATTGGGAAGTGTATCCATCGCTACGCAACCATTTGTTTGAAAACAGTAACCGCAAAAATTTCAGTAAACTGAAAATTGCCAAAGAAGAAGTGAAGCAGAACATCTTTTCGCATCCCGAATTTGTGGCGTATGGCAACAAGGTGAACGAAGTATTTACCACTTGGAAAAATAAAAACACACCTGTTTGCAAAGCCATTTCTGCCACGGTGAAACCCAAACAGTTTATTCATACACTCAGCGAAGATTTACTCACTGCCTTTGCCAACCTGAAACTGATTGACAAATACGATGTGTATCAACACCTGATGACCTACTGGATGGATACCATGCAAGACGATTGCTACCTGATAGTGGCAAGCGGCTGGGCAGAAGGTGCCAAATGCAGAGAGATTTTTAAGGTAGAAGACAAAAACAAAAAAATGGTGTGGGCAGAGCAGCATGATGTGGAAATAGGCAACCGCAGGTTTAAAAGCGATTTGATACCCCGCCACATTTTGATTGACCAATACTTTACAGCCGAGCAAAAAAACATGGAAACCTTGGAAGCCCATGCCGATGCCATTGCCGCACAAACCGATGAACTGGTGGAAGAACACAGTGGCGAAGGCGACAAGGCATTTTTTAGCGAGTTGGACAAGGTGAACAAAGCCGAAGTAAGTAAAGAACTGAAAGCCGTAATTGCCGAATTGAAAACCGACAAAGACAACGAAGAACTGACCGAAAAGAAAGCGGTATTTGAAAAGTATTTGAAACTACTGGAACAGCAAGCCGAAGCCAACAAAAAACTGAAAGAAGCCAAAGCCGCTTTAGAAAAACTCTTATTGGAAAAATATGCAGCCCTTACAGAAGCCGAAATAAAAACCTTGGTGGTGGACGATAAATGGATGGCAACACTGGAACACAGCGTAAAAAACGAAATGCAACGCATTAGCCAACGCCTTACCCAACGCATAAAAGAATTAGCCGAACGCTACGAAACCCCAATGCCTATACTGGTAAATGAAGTAAACCAATGGGAAGAAAAAGTAAATATTCACCTTTCTATAATGGGATTTGTATGGAGTTAGTGGCAGAGAAATATAAAATCACTGAGGTCGGGAAAATCCCAAGTGATTGGGAAGTGAAAGAACTTGGAGAAATTGGTTCATTTAAAAAAGGTAGAGGAATTAAAAAAAGTGAAGTACTGCTATCTGGTATTTCTTGTGTGCGATACGGTGAATTATATAC
>DAIUCL010000087.1:0-11269 GCA_036846185.1 Chitinophagaceae bacterium | reverse complement strand
TTTCAGAACAAGCCTATAAGTGATAAAGTGGTCACGAAGCGTTATTTTGAAAATTGGCGTTATGCGCTGACGATGCGAGCGGGTTACGGAAATTTTTCTGTTTTTGGGGCTTATCAAATCAGTAATGTATTTCGATTAAATAATGGCCCGGAGAATATACGACCTATACAGATAGGAGTGTGCTTGAGCGGTTTGTAGGGTGTGATATGAGGAGTGAGGTGATGTTTATTATGAATATTTCACATTGTAAGAGAAGTGTGTGATTATGTGCAATGAAAGAGTCACTTAATGTTTTATATGTATATTTTTGAGAGGGATGACTGTAGATGTTGACGATGAAAACTAGCCGAGATCGCAGCGGCATCCTCATGTGCCTCATAAGGCATATGAGATATAGCGGAGAGCTCGAAGTAGATGATGGTAGTGACTGTTGTTTGGCTCCAAAAAATAAAGAAATGGGTTGGTTTTTTGGTTTTATGATTCTAAAGTGCTTTGGCTAGTAAGTTTCCTTGTATTTTTGTGGGGTGGTAACTATCGATACAATTCAGCTTCCGGATTTTCCATTATTGCTAGCTCCTATGGAGGATGTAAGTGATCCGCCGTTTAGAGCGGTATGTAAGGCACATGGTGCGGATCTGATGTATACGGAATTTATCAGTAGTGAGGGGCTGATTCGGGATGCTATAAAGAGCAGGCAAAAGTTGGATATATTTGATTATGAGCGTCCCATTGGAATCCAATTGTTTGGTGGTGATGAGGACGCTATGGTGATGGCGGCTAAGATAGTGGAGGCCACGGGGCCGGATCTGGTGGATATTAATTATGGCTGCCCGGTCAAGAAAGTTGTATGCAAGGGTGCCGGAGCAGGTATATTAAAAGACGTGCCTAAGATGGTAGCACTGACGAAGGCAGTGGTAGAGGCCGTGAAAATACCGGTGACTGTGAAAACCCGCCTGGGCTGGGATGAGAGTACCAAAAATATTGATGAAGTGGCAGAAAGGCTTCAGGATGTGGGTATCAAAGCCTTGGCGATACATGGAAGAACACGGACTCAGATGTATAAGGGGGAGGCGGATTGGACTTTGATTGCTAAAGTGAAAAATAATCCACGTATTCAGATACCTATATTTGGTAATGGTGATATTGATAGTCCGGAGAAGGCCTTGTTGTATAAGAATCGTTATGGGGTGGATGGGATTATGATTGGCAGGGCTGCAATAGGGAATCCTTGGATATTTAATCAGATTAAGCATTATTTCAAGACCGGGACTCATCTTGATCTGCCACCTATCGAAGAGAGAGTAGCGGTGTGTAGGAGTCATTTGGTCTATGCAATACGCTGGAAGGGCCCCGTGCTGGGTATTTTGGAGATGAGGCCCCATTATGCCAATTATCTAAAAGGCTTGCCACATATCCGAGAGTATAGGTCTGAGCTGGTACATGCGGATAGTGTAGAGGCTATTGAGGAGATATTTGCCCGTATGATAGAGGCTTATTCGGTAGTATCCTAAAGTAGGTGTGAACAAATAATGGACTAAATACAGCAGCTAAGATAAAACCTGTGTTACCTTTGCGGTACAATATAATTTATGCAACAAGTAAAAAAAGGTGATACGATAAAAGTACACTACAAAGGAACCCTGACAGAAGATGGTACTATGTTTGACAGCTCAGAAGGGAGAGAGCCACTTGAGTTTACCGTAGGTAGTGGTATGGTGATACATGGTTTTGATCAGGGAGTGATTGAAATGGCTGTGGGTGAAAAGAAGACTATACACATTCCTCATATGGAAGCGTATGGTCCTTTTAATGAGGATATGATATTTGAATTTCCCAAAGAGCAAATACCAGAAGATATGGGTGAAACAGAGGTTGGAATGCAGTTGCATTTGAGCGATCCGGAAGGGAATCATTTGCCAGTGGTAGTGGTAGAGCTTACCGAAACGTCAATAGTGCTTGATGGTAATCATCCATTAGCAGGTAAGGATTTGACTTTTGAATTAGAGCTTGTAGAAATTAATTAAGGGGGCATTTTACTTCCCTTTTTCTTGATTTGGATCGAATACTTGCTGCATGGGTAGCGTATTCGCAGGCAGCATTTTTGGTGACTTGTCAACAGGGTTTGTTTTCGATGGAGGGGTATAGGATGGAGTTGATTCAATGGATGAGTTGTGTGAATTAGTGAGCTCTGCTTGTGTTTGGGTTATGTTTTTTTGTGTTATTGGAGAGCAGTTTGCGATAAACAACAGGATGAGTCCATAGAATGCGTTGGTAATTTTCATGCTTATTGTAAATTAGTAGATTCAAAAATATAATAATTTATGCAGCGATTGGCAATCTTCTTTTTATTGACACTTTTCTCGTTTCGCTTATCGGCTCAAACGTTTCAGCAGGATAGTATGCAACTGCGTCGAATATCGAATCATATACTTACGAATTATCAATGTTACAAAGATCTGGAGCAGCTATGCAAGCAAATAGGGCATAGGTTAAGTGGTTCGCCTCAAGCGGCAAAGGCTGTAGAGTGGGGCAAAGCGATGTTTGATAAAATAGCTTGTGATAGTGTATGGCTTCAGGAGGTAATGGTGCCACATTGGGTGAGGGGTGAAGAGTCGGCACAAATAATAATGCCAGATGGAACCAAGACTCCACTATTAGTATCTTCGCTCGGAAATGCGGTAGGTACCGGTGCTGATGGAATGACCGCAGAGATTATCAAGGTGGATGATATTGATGAATTGCATCGATTAAATCCTGAGTACATTAAAGGGAAAATAGTTTTTTACAATTTTAGATTTGATCAGACCAAGGTACACACTTTTGAAGGGTATGGACCTTGTGTGTATTACCGTTGGGGAGCACCAAGCGAAGCTTCCAAATTAGGTGCAGTAGGAGTTGTGATTCGCTCTGTATCTACAGCTTTTGACGATAAGCCTCATACAGGTAGTATTAGTTATGATAAAAAATATCCTTCAATTCCAGCTGTCGCTATTTCTAACAAACATGCTGATCAGTTGGAGCAGTGGCTTGAAACAAGTAAGAGTTTGAAACTGTATGTGCGTACTACGTGTGAAATGTTGCCTGATGTATTGTCGCACAATGTGGTAGCACAAATTAATGGATCTGAGAGACCGGATGAAATTATCTGTTTTGGAGGTCATCTTGACTCATGGGATATTGGTGAAGGCGCTCATGATGATGGAGCAGGGGTGGTGCAAGCCATAGAGGTATTGAGGGTATTTAAGGAATTGGGAATAAAGCCCAAAAGAACGGTGCGCGCAGTGCTTTTTATGAATGAAGAAAATGGACTCAGAGGAGCAAATCGATATGCAGAGTTGGCGGAGCTGAATGGAGAAAAACACATCGTGGCGATAGAAAGCGATGCAGGAGGAGCTACGCCTTTTGGTTTTTCGCTGAGTATGAATAAGCAGCAAGAAAAGAAAGTTCGCAGTTGGAGACCCCTACTGTTTCCCTATGGCTTGTACAATTTTGAAAGAGAAGGAGGTGGAGCCGATATAGGTCCCTTAAAGCGAAAATTTGGAACTCCGATGATGGGGCTCATGCCAGATTCTCAACGATATTTTGATATGCACCACAGTGCCAATGATGTGTTTGAGAATGTACACAGGCGTGAACTTTCATTGGGTTCAATAGCCATGGCGCAAATGGTCTATCTATTGAGTATGTATGGATTGTAATTGCTTTTTGGGCAAAAATAGATACAGAAAGGTATAGTGAAATTGGTCGTAATATCGAGTCGATAGGTGTATCTTCAACCCCATAATCATCTATTCAATGAAAAATAATCGTTTGCATATCATTATTCCGGCTTTATTGCTACTCAGTATTTCCTGTAAAAAAAATGATAACACTCCTCCTGCTTATGACATTTTATTGCGACAGAATCTCCAAAAAGCAACTTGGGGTGTGAAGTATTTATGGGAAAATAATGCAGAGTATACCTCTGTGTTTGAAGGCCGACAGATACGATTTTCGTCCGACTCTATTATCTATTTTCAAGACAGTATTTCTATTGATAGTCTTGCCACTTATAGTATAGATAAATACAAAGAGATGACCTATTTGCGAATAGACAGTGTATTTCAAACCAAGTACAGAAAGATGGCCGGAGAGTGGACTCTGCTTAATATGAATAGTGTTGAAATTAGATTATACAGAAATGTATTGGCCGGACTAGCTACCGATATGTTTATAATTTCGAAATAACTATTATTGCTACAATTAGTACAGGCCGGCAGATAATATTTAAAGATAATTTATACTATCTTAGCATCCGTCATGCACCCAAATATTTGCATAGTAGGATCTGGAAACATAGCTACCTTTTATGGAGACTGCTTTGTACGTTCAGGCTTTACGATCCACTCTGTAGTATCACGGAATAAAGATCGGGGAGTTTCGTTATCCAATCGATGGCAATGCCTCTTTGGAGATGATATATATTCGCTTCCCAAAGAGGCAACAATATGCTTACTCGCGCTGCCGGATACAGTATTGCTTGAGTATAAAGATACTGCAATGCTGAAAGATAAAATAGTATTGTATGCAGCTGGCTCGGTCTCTATTGCACAATTAAATTTATTGTCACCAAAGATTATATGTTGCTGGCCTGTATATTCTATCAACAAAGAGGTGCTGCCCAATCACAGGCAAATTCCATTACTAGTTCAGACTTCAACAGAGACATTGAATACTTTGGCAACTCAAATAGCTCATGCGATAAGCGATACGATCTATGAAGTAACAGATGAACAAAAAAAAATAGTTCATCTTACCGCAGTACTTAGTAATAATTATATGAATCATTTGGCCACACGATGTGAAGACCTATTGACGGAAAATCATTTATCCGTTGATCTTATCAAGCCTATAATACAACAGACGCTACATAATATACAGCACCATCATCCGGTTGCCCTCCAAACTGGCCCAGCCATTAGGCAGGACGAAACTACGATTCAAACACATTTGGAACTACTTCATAAAAACAACAATCTCAAACACATTTATGAAGCCTTTGTGCAATCAATTCAAGAATATTACAAACTAAACAAATAATATATATGCCTACAAAAAAAGTAGTCCTAAGTAATATGGACACTAGAGCCCCCAAAAGCTTGGATAAAGAAAAAACAAAATCAAAAACTAAAGCATTGCTGGAAGAGCTAGATGGATTACAAAATCTGCTCTTTGCTGAAGCAAAACACTCTATACTGGTGCTCATTCAAGGTATGGATGCCTCCGGAAAAGACGGACTTATTAAAGATGTATTTACACACATGAATCCTATGGGAGTACAAGTGAAATCCTGGAAAGCTCCCACGCCAGAAGAGCTGTCGCATGATTTCTTGTGGCGAATTCATAAACATACACCAGCTAAAGGTATGATCCAGATACACAATAGGTCGCATTATGAAGATATCTTAGTGACACGTGTACACAAATGGATAAATGATGATACCGCCCAAAAAAGAATTAAGGCCATCAACAATTTTGAAGAACTTCTCATCGAAAATAATCAAACTACTATCTTAAAGTTTTATTTGCATATTTCTCACGAAGAACAAAAGCAACGACTAGAAGAAAGAATGCATATACAAGAAAAAATGTGGAAGTACAATGAAAACGATCTAAAAGAGTCCGCCCTATGGGATACCTATAGATTTTATTATGAAGCTGCCATCAACGAATGTAATAATGTCCCTTGGTACATAATTCCGTCCGATCAAAACTGGTACAAAAACTACTTGATAGCAGAAAAACTAGTATCTACACTAAAGTCTTTCAATATGAAGTTTCCGGGTTTGAAAAAGTGATTTGCTACCTTATATTTGCTGTTCACTAAACACATAAATAACATGCAATTTTTTTCAGAATTTAAAGAGTTTGCCGTCAAGGGCAACGTAATGGACTTAGCTGTCGGTGTCATCATTGGTGGCGCATTCGGCAAAATTATTGACTCTGTCATCAATGATCTGGTCATGCCGATCATTGCTGGTATGATAGGGCAACCAGATTTTTCTAATCTCTATTATGCTTTCAAAGACACACCAGCAGGAGCCTCTCTTGCCGATGCAAGAGCGATAGGTCCCGTATTTGCCTACGGTAATTTTATTACCGTTCTTATTAACTTCTTCTTGTTGGCAATGGCTGTATTTATGATGGTCAAAGCCATGAACAAACTTCGCAAAAAACAAGAAGAAGCTCCGGCTGCACCCGCAGAACCATCCTCAACAGACCAACTCTTGATAGAAATTCGCGACGCATTGAAGAAATAATACATTGTTAATCTATAAGTTTTATAAATGCCGCTTTCAAATGAGCGGCATTTTTGCATCCACAAAATAACTTTACAATGAACAAAATCCTACATCTACTGGCTTTAACATTCATAACATACACTTCAGCTCTAGCTCAGGTCGACAAACTTGAAGACATCGAAAAAGATATCAAAAAACGAAAAGTAGAATCAAAAAATGAAGGCTGGACACAAGGAGGTCTCCTCAATATCGGACTCACCCAAGGAATGCTCGAAAACTGGGCAGCCGGAGGCGAACGAATGTCACTAGCCGTCAATGGACAATTCAATGGTTTTTTAGCACGTATCAAAGGTAATACTGCCTGGGAAAACACGCTAGACATGTACTACGGTCTCAACTATGTAGAATCCAACAACTTTGAACCGCGCAAGCTCGACGACCGCATCGACTTCTCCTCCCGATATGGCATGCAACCTCAATCATGGACTACCTCCAAAAGCAAATTCAAACGTAGCTCCTACCTCTCCGCACTAGGACGCTTCCAATCACAATTCTCCGCCGGATACAACTATGCCAAAGAAAACTGGGCGCTTAATCCAATTTCAGAATTTATGTCGCCAGCATTCTTCACACTTGCACTCGGAGCCGACTTTCGACCTCACGACAACTTTACCATCTTCCTATCCCCACTAGCCGCAAAATTGACAACAGTCAAACCTCGATATACACTCAACGGTACCGCTTTTGGCGTAGAACAAGGCAAAACATCACGTATGGAACTCGGAGCCTATCTATCCAGCAGATACAAGGCCAAAATCAACGAAAATATTTCGTACAACACTCGTCTTGATTTGTACTCAAACTACCTAGCCAAAAATAGAATCGAAAATGGATGGCTTCGAAAAGATAATCCAGCCAATATAGATGTTCTTTGGGATAACTTTTTTGCAATCAAAATCAGCAAATTCATCGGCGCTGGTCTGGGTTTCACCATGATTTACGACAATGACCAACCCGGCAAACTTACCCGCTCCTCTGGCGCCACTAACCCTGTAACAGGAGCACCCATTATAGACAAACTCGGTCCACTTGGATGGCTACAGCTCAAGCAAGTATTTAATCTTGGATTCAGTTACAAATTCAAATAGACAGAGCGAATACTCTTTGCTACATTTGCAACATGAGTAACTTTCCTTTGCACCAAGCAGCACAAATCGGTGATGTAGACTTCATTCTTCAACATGCTGGAAAAACCTATCCGGTAGACGACATCAACGATAAAGGTTGGACTCCACTTGTACTAGCCGTCTTTCACGCACACAGACCGTGTATAGAAGCACTCCTCAGTGCAGGTGCCAATATCAACTACCAAAATCCAAAAGGAACCTCCATACTCATGTATGCCAAGACCAATCTACTACATACCGGCAACTACGAACTCCTCGATTATCTAATCCAAAAAGGAGCGGATATCCATATCAAAGACAAAGTGAATAACTGGACCATTCTAGATTATATCCTCGAAAAAGGTGACATCCACATGCACCAATACCTCACTCAAAAATATCTCTAAAGTAAATTACTAAGTAAGCGGGAATTAGGGCGGCAGACACGCTATTCGCTACAAGGCTTCACGGCAGGCTGGTTTTTTCCTGACAAGCAAAGGAGCTTACTCCGCTCGCTCTTTCCTTGCCGGAAAAAAATCCACCCTGCCACTCAGCGCTTTTCGCTACTATCGTTGCCGCTATTCTTACATACCCTTATTAGTACCGTATTTAGCAATTCTCTGCATAAAATTAATAAACAAATGAAAAACGCAATCTACCGTACAGAACGACTTATCGTAAAACCAAAACTAGATCCTACATCTAATTTACTTCTGCACGTTACCGTATGCCCATGAGCTTCAATAATATGTTTCACAATAGCCAAGCCCAAGCCCGTACCACCTATCGACCTGCTACGAGCACTATCCGTCCTGTAAAATCGTTCAAAAACCCTAGGTACATGCTCCTCCGCAATCCCTAAGCCATCATCATTAATCTCCACAAAAACGGTTTTCTCATCCACAATATAAATACCTGCAGAGGTATGTCCTTTTTCTTTGCCATACTTGATCGAATTCTCCACCAAATTCACAATCACTTGACGTATTTTTTGCTCATCGGCAAATATCGTAATCGGACTTTCACAACCTTTTTTAATCGAAAAAATAATGTTTTTTTTCATAGCCTTTTGAGACAATTCGTCAAATACGTCCAAGATTAAATCCTGAATAATAAACTCCTTTTTCACTAAAGGAATTCTGTTCGATTCTAATTGAGATATATGATCCAAATCATCCACCAAAGAAGCTAAGCGATCAATACTCTTAGATGCATTAGACAAAAACGTAATATTGACTTGCTCATCTTCAATGGCACCATCCAGTAAAGTATCAATATAGCCTTGAGCCGAAAATATAGGTGTTCGCAACTCATGTGCCAAATTCATCAAGAATTCCTTTCGAAACTGCAAATTGCTTTCCAAAATTTCAATTTCACCTCTTCTGTCTTCCGCCCATTTCTCCACATCTGCACTCACCTCCTCTATCGTCTTTTGAGGCAGCAATTCACTGTTGTAAAACTCCTCTCGTTTAGTCGCTTTTGTTTGAGAAATAAATTTATAAATAAGTTTAATTTTCCTGTATATGAAACGAAGCAATAACTGGTAAAATAATACATAAGATATACAAAATAAAACGACAGAAGCCATACTAGCATGCCATACATTGCGCCCACTAAACCATACCAGCCCAAAACAAACTAATGCATTGACTATAGCCGTCATCATAGCCAACTTGCTAGGAGATATATTTTTTGTTCCAGAAAGTACTTTGGACGACTGTGGCATTGATGAATGTTGTACCGTATATTTTTAAATGATAAAACTACAACAAATAATTATACAAAAATTGTTTCTCCTTTATAAAGTATTACTGAACCAATTTCAATCCGTATCAACTAATAAAATACTCAATTGCTTGTACATTTCAATAGTTTCCGCAAATAGAATGCAACACAAAAATCTCACTCAATCAGCAACTTCTGTGTTGTAATATGCTTGCCATCGCTCAAATGAAGTATATACATCCCTAAAGGTAAATCTATTCCAATAGGGCTTCCCGGAACAAACGAAAAACGTAACATACACTGTCCAAGCATATTGTATATCTCGCCCACACCCTTTGCTCCCTTAATGTAAATAAACTTGCTCGCAGGATTAGGAAATACATTAAAGTTAATTTCGTCTATACCTGAAACAGATACAGTGCTGTAGTAAACATCATTCTGTTTGCTGCCAAATATGTAATCGGCTAATTCTGGCCTATCGATAAAAGGATTCCTATTCATTTGCCATGTGTAGATATAATTATTACGATACATTTCAAAATCATCTGCCGGATCGCTCATATTCCATAATAATAGACTGTCAAGATCACCCATCTGTCCAAGTGTATTATCCGGAGGATTTCCACTTACTACCGATAAGCCATTGTATCGAACACTCATATAAAAAAGAGCTCTTGCCACATCACCTCGCCAGCTATTCTGCGTGCCGGCTGGTCCGTTATAGTCGCTTCCGCCATAATCTTTATTGTTGCGTGTGCTGTTTTCAATAGCATCTTCGGCTCTCAAAGCATGTGCATCTGAGTGTCCGGCCAAGATATCATTTGCATTCGTTGGTTTGTATATATTGATGCCAAAAGCGGTATCACTTGTACCATTTGTAAAGCCTCCTCTCGATTGAGGGTATATATGTTCTCTATTCCATTTACCTGTTCCACTACCCGTAGTCTGAAAGTCGAGTTTGGCACGTGGCGATTCCACATACATTAGCCAAACTTGATTGCCATTTTTAGGATTATGGTCGGCTTCTTTAAGTATATCTATTACATCTCCATAGCTATGAGCTCGTACCGTAAGTGAGTCAGCAATGATATTTTGTAAAGCCTGTTTTAAAGCACTGCCTGATAGGCCATTCAACGAAGAATAGTATCCGGGTGGGTAACTTGGAGACACAATTCCGTAGGTCGGTTGAAGAGGGGTGCCCCAGGGATCAACCTGAAAATCATCATCTATGACTCGTATTTTTATATTGTCATTCATACGAACATAACCCACCGGAAGTGAACCAAAACGTATATTCATTTCTTCGTCTCCTTCATTCAATAAGTCATCCACTATTGTTATTACACTGGTTGCAGAAGTATTGCCCAAAGGGATTGATATCGACGTATTACCCGTAAAATCATTCGTGTTAAATCCTCCATTATTCAATGAAAACGTAAAAGATAAATTCGTACTTGTAGCAGTTTGTGTAGTGAAGGTAATATGAACAGTATCACCTTCATTTTTATGATTCGTATTGGCATATATCGTAATTCCATTGAATTGAATTCCACTTCCATCGTTCATAGCCCCGGGAGTTGGTAATTTTACTTCATAGGTGCCATCATTTTTTCGCTGTATAGATTCCGTAGCTTGAGCATTGTTTTGATTTTCATTTACCTGAACTTGAGGAGGAACAATGCCTAAGAGAGCCATTAGCCCCACTGCTTGCGGATCACTCGTGTCATAGGCAAGTGCATGCACTAGATTATTCGTAGTGGCAGTAGTACCATTGGGAAAATTTGCAATACTTCCCTGATAGATGGCTACCGCATCTTCACCATTCTGTATTACATTGTCAGGAATTATAAGAGAAGGTACCGGAGATACATTATTAGACCCTACTACTACAAGTCCATTTGCATCTGTTGTCAATCCATCCAAACTTACTGCATAGTAACTTTGATTTGCATTACTAGCCGTAGGGTTTCCATTAAAAAAAACTAATACATAGCCATTCAATGAAGTGAAAGGCGTTAATGTCCTTATCTCCACAAATTCTTTATCATCAATACCCGGTGTGTCCGAGTCCAACTCATTAATATAAATTTGTGCAAG
>DAIUCL010000086.1:0-11436 GCA_036846185.1 Chitinophagaceae bacterium | reverse complement strand
TGTCGAGGGCTGTATAGCTCAAGAGGCCGGTAGAGGTATTGTACCAATAGATATCTAAAAAAGGGTCATTGTTGAGCGTAAAGCAACCCAAGATATAATTCACATTGGGTATGGCGGAATTATTGATTTGTATAGCGGCACCAAAGGCATTGGCATTGTTGATACGAACAAACAATTCGAGATTATTGCCATTGAGTTTTTGGGTAAAGAGATCCACATCGCCATCGTTGTCGGCATCTAATACGTTCCATACTACTTCGCCTGAGCTGAGGGTGATATCCCAAGCATTATTGTAGGAAAAGGAGAGGCTGGAGGCTTGTGCATTGCTCAGCACCACATGTAAAGTATTGGCTGTGCTGCTGTAGAGGAGAATATCGGGGAAAGCATCATTATTGACCTTGCCGACAAAGACCTGTTGGTCGGTATAGGGGTAGTTGATCACACTACTATAGTCAACGACATTTTGTGCTATGAGTGCTTTAGTAGACATGAGAAAGAGAAGGACTAGCGTATGTTGAAATGCAGAATGCGAAGTGCGAAGTGCGAAGTGCGAAATGTATTCATGGTGTAAGTTATTAAAGTATAAAGATACATTATTTATGTAGGAAAAACAGATTTTTGAATGTTTTTGAAAATTTGTAAGTTCAATCGATAAGTGCAACAGGTTTTATTGCCTGTACTGCAAAGTCGATAAGGTAGCTCAGCTCCTCTGCACCTTTTCTCCTTGCATCAATAGGCTCGCTCACTGTGGGCTTTTTGCTCCTATCGTTGCCGCATGAAAATCGTGGTCAGAACAAAGAGTACCAGATACGCAAAGTGATGCGTTTAATCACAATACAAAGCCTCGTTAAAATACATAAAAAGGGATATTTATTAATTACTAATTAAGCAATAGAAGACCGTTGCAATACCTCTTTATATAGCTTCTCATATTGAGGTATCACATGGTCGATATTGAATTGAAGTGCTTGTTGTAGCGCATTATGCTTAAATTGTACCAGTTTGTCCTCATCTGATAGTAATTCAATACTGAAGCGAGCCATACTATCAACATCGCCTACATCGCACAAGTAGCCCGTTACGCCATGAATATTGATCTCCGGTATACCTCCTGCATTGCTCGATACTACAGGTACCTGACAGCCCATAGCTTCAAGTGCCGCCAATCCAAAACTTTCATAAGCACTCGGTAGCATAAACAAGTCGCAAATTGAAAGGATTTCTTCTAATTTCTCCTGTTTGCCCAAAAAGCGAACGTCATCACATGTACCTAATTCCCTACACAGTAGCTCAGTAGTTTGCCTCTCAGGTCCATCACCAATCATCAAAAGTTTTACAGGCAGCGATTTTCGGATTTGATGGAAAGCATGTATCACATCTTCCACCCGCTTCACTTTTCTAAAATTCGACACATGAGCAATAATCTTTTCACCATTAGGAGCCAGCATCTTTTTGAAATGATCTTTATTACTTTGGCTAAAACGTTTTATGTCAACAAAATTAGGAATGACATGGATATCTTTGGTGATATCAAAAGATTTCAGCGTTTCGTCTTTCAAATCTTTCGACACCGCTGTAATGGCAGAAGACTCATTGATCGAAAATGTCACCACAGATTCATACATTTTATCTTTGCCAACAAGGGTGATATCTGTGCCATGAAGTGTAGTAATGTAAGGGATTTCTCTCCCCTTATTCTTTAAAATTTGCATGGCCAAATACGCAGAAGATGCATGAGGTACTGCATAATGTACATGAAGTAAATCCAAATTTTGATTGACAATCACATCTACCAACGTAGATGACAATGCAGATTCATAAGGAGGGAAGTCAAATAGGGGATATGCAGGTACCGTCACTTCATGATAAAAGATATTAGGATGAAAAGCATCCAAGCGCACTGGTTGCTGGTAGGTTATGAAATGTACAGTATGCCCCTTGTCAGCCAGCGCTTTGCCCAATTCTGTAGCTAATACACCACTCCCACCAAAGGTTGGATAACATACGATACCTATATTCATAAAAAACTTTGAAGCAAAAGTATCTAAAATCTCTCAACTGCTCAGAATTATATACTGATACAGGGTAGGGAATAATGATTAACACAATCGGAATATAATCATGCAATAAAGCCTAAAAATCAACATAAAAACGTAAATTTGCAAATTGCCCAATTTTGAGGGCAGTCACACAATGTCTGTTACTCAAGTTATCAAACACATATATAATCACGGTAGTGATGAGGTCGTCCGAAGGGGGAAAAGAATCTTTCTTACCAAAGGCGTTACTCTGCTCAAAAAGGATGAACTCTCCGGGCAGATCCATTTTAGAGTTCGCAATGATCAGTATTACAACCAATACAATGTAACAATTACCAAATACAAAGAGCCAGAGCATCTCAATGCTCGCTGCTCCTGCCCTTACAATATGGGGGTGCTTTGCCGACACGAAGTAGCAGCCCTGTTTTTTTTAAACGATCTGATTCTCAATAATCAACTAAACTCCGAAGGTGCGAAATTTGATCAGACTCTAACTACTATTCGTATGAATGGTATCGATCTCAAGTCGCTTAGATTATACACTTCTTCTTATCTTTTTGATCTGGCCGAAAAACTAATAACAACTCATAAGCCTCAAATAAGCTACGCACAAAATGAAGTAGTAAAAGCAGAAATTATAGAGTCTGAAGAAACTAATACACTCACTATAAAACGAAATGATGATAAATCATTTGATACATCATGTACCTGCAACGAAAGTAAATATGCTCTTTGTCATCACAAAGTAGCCCTGTTTTTACAGCTAGTCAATAGTTATGGAAGTCATTATTTTGATAGCATACGTGACTGGGATAGTCAGAAAAATAAACTTTTGGGGATTTACGGATACAGTATTCAAGACGACTTGAAAAATAAATTCGAGTTTTACTATCGAGATTCCAAACCTTTTTTGAAAGTGCTCGATACATCCATCAAAAAAATTGCCCCCGGCCATACCAAACAAACAGAATTTAATGAAAACGAAGTAAATTCGCTACACAGCAATCAAAACAAACAAAAACAAAGTGGAATTGGTATCGTGCTGAACTTGTCGCACGACGTATTTCCCTTTTTTCGACTCGATGTAATAAGCGGCGAATATGATACGGAAGAGAAGTCCCTAATAGGCAAAGTTCAAAAAATAGAAATAGCCAAATTGACTGACTCCGCTCTCCACAATGATTTTGACAAAGAATTAATCAACTTGGTCAAAAAACTACAAACCTCAGAATCTAACAAATACGTATCCAAAAACTCCAGTCTGGGCGACTTGTGGGAATATGTAAAAGTAGATGACAATGAATGGAATATCGAAAATAAAACGATTCTGTATCAATACCTGCATCCAAAACTTCTGAAATTATTAAATAAATTATCCGACACATCCCTGCTCTATATATTGCCCAAGGGCAAAGCATTCAAAACAGACAATATCCAAAAAGTAAAATACAAACATCATAACATTTACCCGAGTGTCACACTACGAAAACATAAAAACAACTACAAAGTAGATGTAGATATGTGCTATGACGACTACAAAGTCAACATGGCTCAGAACCTATACTCCGGAGCTTTGTTTTTTATGACAGAGCATGAGGTATACATGACCCACAAGCCAATAGATGCTTGCAACATAGATTTGCTGCTCGAATATGCCGAAATAAGTCCCGAAAAATGGGGCATCACTCTCCAGAATGTACTCATACCTATGAGTAAGTTGTATGAATTTGATATACAAGAAGGGCTCTTGCAAAAAAACGCTATCAAGCAACCCGGAAAAGCAGTGATACTTAGAGAGCAAGGCCCCTACTTTATCATACAGCCCGCCTTCGACTATGACGGACATCTACTCGAATGGAGCGATGAATTGCTATACTCCACACTTATCAATAATCAACTAATGATTATCGAGCGCGATAAGCAAGATGAACAATTTTTCGTGAACTGGATCAAAGATCTACATCCACAGCTCACTAAGCCCGAATATGAATTCCATTATAGTTTGCATGCCAGGCATGCACTTTCTAGCAATTGGTTCTTTACATTTTACGAACAGCTCGATGAGTTTGGCGTAAAACTTTACGGCTATGAAACCCTCAAATCATTCAAAGTACACAAAGCGCGTCCTACTACGAAAGTCTATGTGAGCTCCGGACAAGACTGGTTTGATACCAGCATAGAAATAGACTTTGATGGACAAAAAATCAACCCGACAGATATTCGAAAAGCCATACTCAAAAAACAAAATTATGTACCTCTAGCCGATGGAAGCATGGGTATGCTCCCCGAAGAGTGGATACAAAAATTTTCATTGCTATTCAAAATGGCCGATTATGATGGTAATACGCTCAAAGTAAGTAAATACAATTTTACGATTATTGACGAACTTTATGATTTAATCGATGACGAAGATATTCTGGAAGAGCTCGACTATAAACGCAAAAAAATGCTCGCCCAAGAAACAGACGAGTTCGACCAAATCGAAATACCCTCACAAATTCGTGCTACACTTCGCCCTTACCAAGAAGCCGGCTTCCGATGGATGGTATATCTCGATAGTGTAGGGTGGGGCGGCTTGCTGGCCGATGATATGGGGCTTGGTAAAACACTCCAAACACTCACCTTCCTTCAATATTATTTTCAGCAACACCAGCAGCTTAAAGCGCTAGTCGTTTGCCCTACATCGCTTGTGTACAATTGGGAAAATGAGATAAAAAAATTTACCACCGGGCTCACCTATACCATTCATCACGGATTACAACGAAGCGCCAATGCAAAAAAATTGCAAGAACATCATATCATCATAACCACTTACGGTACACTTCGAAGCGATGTAGATGTGTTTCATAAAATTGATTTGGATTATGTAATACTCGACGAATCGCAAAGTATCAAAAATCCCATCAGTAAAACAGCCAAAGCCACCCAGCTGCTCATAGCTAAAAATCGACTAGCGCTGAGTGGTACACCCATGCAAAACAATACCTTTGATTTGTTTTCTCAAATGCAATTTCTCAACCCGGGTATGCTAGGTAGTAAAGATTTTTTTAAAGAACAGTTCGCAAAACCTATCGACAAATTTCAGGAAGATGAAACTAAAAAGCAACTCAAAAAACTAGTCTATCCTTTTCTACTCAGACGTACCAAAGAACAAGTAGCCAAAGACCTTCCCGAAAAAACAGAAATAACCCTCTATTGCGAAATGGGCAAAGAACAAAGACAAATCTATGAACTCTACCGTGAAAAATATCGCTCCTTCGTACTGGATAATATAGACAACAAAGGTATCCACAAATCACAGTTTGCTATTCTGCAAGGCTTGATGAAGCTTCGACAAATCTGTGACTCACCCGCCATACTCAATGATCCCATCTCTTACGAAAATCATTCTGCCAAACTAGATGAACTCACCCGCGAAATAGCCGATAATATCGGTGAGCACAAAGTGCTCATTTTCTCTCAGTTCTTAGGTATGCTGGCCCTTATCAAGCAGCGACTAACAGAGCTCAACATCACCTATCAGTATTTCGACGGAAGCTATACCGCCACCCAACGTGAACATGCCGTACGCGACTTTCAAGAAAATACAAAATGTAGTGTATTTCTAATCTCTCTCAAAGCAGGAGGTATGGGGCTCAACCTTACCGCAGCCGATTATGTATACATCGTCGACCCTTGGTGGAACCCCGCTGTAGAGCAACAGGCGATCGATCGAACCCACCGTATAGGACAAACCAAAAGTATATTTGCCTATCGCATGATTTGTAAAGATACCGTAGAAGATAAAATCATGAATCTTAAAGAGAAAAAAAACAGTCTCGTCAAAGATATTATCAGCGACGACGATGCAATGGTCAAAAAACTCACACGAGAAGATATAGAATACTTATTCAGCTAAAACAACATCACTATGCCACAGAATACAATATTGCAAGGAGAACTGGAGCGACTGATAAAACAAAAAGTGCCCTTTGTGTCGCCCACCGCCAAAGCCGAAGTCGGACTCATGTACATTAATTATTTGATGCAAAATGACATGCAACAATTTTTCAGAACCTATGATATCACCTCTCAGCAATACAATGTGCTACGCATACTCAGAGGCCAGCACCCAAACCCCGCCAACATCAATATGATCAAAGAGCGCATGCTCGACAAAATGTGCGACGCTTCCCGTATCGTAGATCGACTCATGAAAATGGATCTGGTAGTCAAAAAGTCCAACAACGTTGACAAGCGAAACACAGACGTATTTATAACCAAACAGGCACTGAATCTTCTCTCCATGATTGACACCGAATTAAAAAATAAAAAATCATTGCTAAATGCGCTCGGCGATCAGGAAATAGATACATTTAACCAACTCATCAATAAAATTCTGATAGACATAAAATAACTTTGCACACTCATATCCTTGGGTATCCAACCAAATCCAAATCAATACTCATGCCTAAATCAACCAATCAACTAGAAACTTACATCCAGCTCAACGTACCTTTCAAAAGTGAAACCTACAAAGGGGTAGTAGGGGTTATACTTCTGCACAGTATCATCGCGCAAGACCTCGAAAAACACCTCAAACAATTTGGGGTCACCTACCAACAATTCAATATACTCCGCATCCTCAAAGGACAACATCCTACTCCCACAAGGCTTAGCCTTCTTAAGGAGCGTATGATCAACAAACAAAGTGACGTATCCAGGCTCGTCGACAGATTATATGCACAAAAACTTGTCCATAAAAAAAACTCTATCAACAACAAAAGAGTACTCCATATCGAGCTCAGCGACAAAGGCTTGCAACTCGTTAATTCGATAGATATCACCGATCCCGGATTTATGTCCATCCTTGATAGACTCTCCGAAAAAGAACTCGTATCCTTCAACAATATCATCGGGAAGCTAGTACAAACCCTCTAAGAAAAAAGTAAAAATCCTGATCAGGGGCTGTCATCAACACAAGTCATCTCAACCCACATCCGTCCATTACAGGGTACGCTCTCGCTCCCGTGCTCCGCAAGCTCCGCACCGCCTCGTGCCTCGGCGCCTTCCATGTACGGCAGCCTCTCGGCATTATCATCATTCATCATCTGTCAATACTTCAAAAATCACTCTCGGAAAAAATTAAAAAATTGCATCAATATATAACCAATATTAATGCACTCGATACATCCAGCTACAGACTGATGAACAAAGAAAAAGACTTCCCAAATTAGCCGAGATCGCAGCGGTATCCTCTGCCACCCCCAAGGGGGCAGAGATACAAGCGTAGAGCCCACAGTGAGGGGCCTAGTGCTGCCGGGAGTGGAGAAGCGGAGGCAAGAAGCCCCCTCCACGACCAAGTAGTACAGGCTCCCTCACGAGGACTAGTAGCGGATAGCGTGTTTGCCTCCCTCTACTCTCTTTTAATTTTTATACTATTTGACTCGAGCCGCTTTGGGTCTGAGTTCTTTGTACCAGTAGGGTAGCTTGTAGAGAATCGTAGTGAAAAGAATTGCCCCATATACGTCATAGCTGTAATGCACTCGCATAGAAAGGATCATGAAAGCCATCAATATCACACCTGCTAAATGTAAGAGTTTTAGTGTGGGATTTTTAGTGATGAGGTAATATAGCCATAGGCTCGCAACATGACCACTAAAAAATAAATCTTTAGTAAGTGGCGTACTGTTTGGATAAAAAGTATTTTCTAAAAAAATATCACGAAGCACAATCAGACCACTAGGTGGCTCCAATGCTATGAGTAATATAGTGATCTGCCTGGTAACAGCAATCAGTAAATGCATCTCAATAAGCCGCATGATCACCCGAGGTTTGTGTATATGAGACACGACTACCGTGGCTATACTACTGTAGAGCAAAATGAATATAGGGAGAGAGTAATCGTTTGGTGGAAAGAGTTGTAGGATTTTATCTTCGAGGTGAATGCCACGGCGCATTTCGACAAACATACCAAGCTTTTGGGTGATAGCAGAGTAAACTATAAATATGCCCGGTACTAGCAGAAGTTTGAATAGAAATACCCTGTCTGAAAGAGCCGACGACCAACTGAGATAGGTATAACGAACGAATTTACGCAAAGCTAACAATTTGATAATGTAAAGTTGATATGATAAATACTGTAATTCAAATATTTATTGCAAAAAAAATGTTTAAATTCTGACTATTTCGTGATAGAAATATACAGTTTGTACTAAAAATGGCAAGCAGTGAAAGGGAATCAAATAATAAGCAGTACACTTCAAACTTTGCCACGTGTTACAGCTTTGACAAGCACATGGGTAGTGCAGTGTGAATGCTGGCGATTGTATTAGGCATAGTCCTAAACTAGCAATTATTTCAGACAAAAAGTGCTTCCGTAGAAAAACAAAAATATATGTGTTCAATTGTTAAATGACACTTATTTTTGTCGAAATAATACAGTCATACAATGAGAGAGATAGCATTCAGACAAGCCCTACGCGAAGCCATGCAAGAAGAAATGCGCAAGGATCCTATGGTTCTATTGATGGGAGAGGAAGTTGCCGAATATAATGGAGCTTACAAAGTAAGTCAGGGTATGCTGGATGAATTTGGACCAAAACGTGTGATTGATACACCTATTGCCGAGTTGGGTTTTACGGCTATAGCGGTAGGTGCGGCCACCAATGGTTTGAGACCTATCGTAGAGTTTATGACATGGAATTTTGCGGTATTGGCCTTGGATCAGATATTTAATCATGCGGCCAAAACGCTCGCTATGAGCGGTGGGCAGTTTTCGTGCCCCATTGTATTCAGAGGGCCCAATGGCTCTGCCGGTCAGCTGGGGGCACAGCATTCATCAGCTTTTGAGAGCTGGTATGCATCTATACCGGGCTTGAAGGTGATATCATTGTCGAATCCGTATGATGCTAAAGGTCTTTTGAAAAGTGCTATCATAGACAACGATCCTGTAGTGATCATGGAGAGTGAAGTGATGTATGGCGATATGGGGCATGTACCTGAGGAAGAGTATTATATACCTATAGGTAAGGCCGATATTAAAAGAGCCGGTAATGATGTGACGATAGTGTCGTACAACAAAATGATGAAAGTAGCGCTTGGCGCAGCCGAAGAGTTGCAAAAAGAAGGAATCAGTGCGGAGGTTATCGATTTGAGAACTATTCGTCCGCTAGACTGGCCATTGATTGTGGAGTCGGTTCGGAAAACGAATCGATTGTTGATTGTAGAAGAGCAGAATCCATTTAGTGGAATTGCCAGCGAAATAAGCTATAGAGTGCAAAAGGAAGCCTTCGATTACTTAGATGCACCTATACGACGTGTGACAAGTGCCGACACTAGTATGCATTATGCGCCTAATCTGGTAGCCGCTTATTTGCCATCGATATCTAAAGTGGTCAATACGGTGAAGGAGCTAATGTATGTGCAAAAATAGAGTCCTTAAAACTCTACTTTGATACTACCAAAAAGTCCCATTCTGTTTAATGGAGTGTCCATAATTCTTTTGTTGGGCAGCGCTCTGTACACGAGGTCGATTCGTAGAACCCGAAATATGTTTTCCAGACCTGTACCCACTTCAATATAAGGGCTTTGGGATACACTTTGAAATGGATAAGATTTGTTCATATTCAGGTATTGATTTTCAGATGATAATCCGCCGTATAGTGCTTTTGCATTCCAGAAAGTTCTGATTCTGGAGTCCCGGATATAGGGAATGTATTTAAGGAAAAAGGTGCCCAGGCTATGTTCTAAAAAGAGTCCAAGGTACTTGTCGCTGATATATTCATAGCGTTGCATCATATTGAATGTGTAAGCATTGTAGTAATAAAACTCATTGCCGGGGTGTATTTCTAAAAAAGGATAGGGTAATATGCCCCACGTGCGACCTGCAAAAAGATTATAATAAAGTCTACCGGATTGAGCCAAGGGCTGATGGTCGGATAAGGAGAATCTTAGCCGTGTATAATTATATTCGCCATCGATAAACCCTTTGAATCCTTTGCCTACATAGAGTTTTAGGAGCGGGTAGGGTGAGCCAAGACTGGTGCGAAAATAATTGCCTTCTACAAATTTTTCTTTGTAACAATATCTGATTTCAAGCCCTAGTTCGTTTTGGGTGGCTGATCTTTGGGACTGTCCTAGCTCATTGATAAAAATAGTTTGCCATGGTAATGGTTCGTAGGGAGTAAAAACTCTTCGTTCGCCTGAGAGTAAAAATCGAAAGCCAGAATAGGTACTATGTGCGACTTCAATACGTTGTTTTTCTACAAAGCCAAGTTTCCAACGGATACCTCTCCTTCTGCCTAGCGCATTGAATATATTGTCTATAGACCCTGCTTCGTCATACTCGCTTACAGAGTTATCGATATCACGTTTTACTTCAGCAAAAAGAAAGGTGCGAGGGTCTCTATTAAGTAGATACAACATTTTGCCACCATATTTCCATCTGTTGTCGAGCCTGCCATAGGCTATATAGCCTTGAACATAAATGTTTTTGAAAAGTTTTGGAGTAGTACCTAAGGTGAGTCTAAATCGATTGCCTTCTATAGGATTGATACTAAAGGAATTGTAGAGAGAGCCTATTTCGAGGGGGCCTACTTCTTTGATTCCGGTACCCAGAAGATACATTAGGTTGTAATACTTTTTGTATACGGGTAGCGACTGTATTGTGTCTACGAGTTTGTAGATTGCTTTTTCGTTGTTGCTGAGAGAGTCGTGCCGCACATGATTCCAATAGTTTTCCTTCTGATCAAGAGCATCATCAAGAACATAGGTGTCCGATTTGTTTTTTTTATCATTGATATATTGACTTACCTCTTCATTATTGACTATTATCTTTTTATATGAAGTTGTTTTTCTTCCGAGAAAGCCGGCAAATTTTTCACCTTGTGGGGCTAAAAATTCTACATAAAATTTGTCTTTGGTCAGAAACCATAAGGAGTCATTCAGGCAGGTGAACTCCTGTACCATGGAGATTTTATTTACCCAATTGATATTTTGTTCTTTGGTGACCAGTAGGTTTACTTTTTGAATAGCAAAGTCATCATCGTGGATCCATACGTCTCCCAAAAAAGTGTGTTCTCCACTTCGTTTTGGCGAAAAGATAACTTGAAAACAACGTTTGTTATTGAAGACTTGCGTGTCGGTAATTTGATATTTGTAATAGTTGGGAGCATTAGTGGCTATTGGGCTAATGAAGTTTATATCAAATATGGGTATTTGGTTGTCATATATATTGATATTTTGGTACATAGAGCCAAGCATTTGTGACACACTTTGGTTTTTGTATCCGGAAATTTTGGAGGCTTTTATTATTTCTTTACTTTTTTTTGGTTTGCTTTGGTAGTAATAATCGGAGAGGGTCTCTGTGAGAAATAAGGGTAAAAATGGTTTTTCTTCGGAGGTAGAATCTATGTAT
>DAIUCL010000085.1:0-11516 GCA_036846185.1 Chitinophagaceae bacterium | reverse complement strand
TTATATTCCTGCAAAAAAAACTTACCAGAAACAAAAATATCTCAACATCAGACCATTGCTAAAATGGTTAGTGCTGGTACAAAAGGTATTGTTCTTTACGAAGATGGTAGTCCTGCTGCCAATGTAAAAATTGATTTTGTTGGTTACTCACAACAAACTAATGAGAATGGTGAGTTTAATTTTGAATCCATAAGCTGCCCATCCAAAAATGCCATGTTGCAGGTATTGGTAGATGGGTATTTTCCAGCTTATCGTTCTTTAATGATGACTGAAAACATCAAAGAATATGTGGTAATACGATTGCTAAAAAAAGAATTATCAAAATCTTTTATGTCTTATGAAAAAGCAGATGTTGCAATTAGAGGTGGTGGTGTTATACATTTTGAACCAAAAACTATGATTATAGAAAAATCAGGTTTGCCCTACGAAGGCAGAGTAAATGTTTATGCTGCTTGGATAAATCCGGCAACAGAAACACTAAGTGAATTCTTACCGGGAAGCTTAAGGGGTATAACATTACAAAATGATGATGTAAATCTTGAATCTTATGGAATGATAGCTGTAGAAATGTATAGTGATGATGGAACAAAACTACAACTTGCCAAAGATAAAAATGCACATCTAGAACTACCAATAGCAAACGACATGCTAGCCTCTGCACCCGAAACAATGCCTCTATGGAGCTTAGACGAAACCACCGGTGAATGGAAAGAAGAGAGCATAGCTCAAAAAGTAGGTAATAAATATATAGGTGACGCCTCTCATTTTTCATTTTGGAATCTCGATGTTCCTGGTGCTATTGGTATTACAGTCCTGCTAACAGATTCGATTAGTAATCTGCCTATGCAATTTCGGAATATTCGTATCACTCGACTCTTAAACAATACAAGCAGAAGTGGAGCAACAAATAATATGGGTGTCGCTACCGGCTACATCTTACCCAATGAAAGTTACTTATTAGAAGTATTATTCTTCTGTGGCGGCATTTCACAAGTTGTCAAATCGATTCCATTTACTATGGGCGCTATTCCGCTCAATATGGGTAATATCCTAATACATGCTCCCGGTAATACAATGGTTGCCAACGGCACCATTGTGGATATAAACAATAATCCTATCCCAAATACTACTATCACGTTTAAGCCCACTCTCAATAGTTTACCTGTAAAAACAACAACAGATAATTCCGGTCAATTTTCATTTTCAGTTCTCTCTTGTACCAATACACTTTCAATGTATATTACCGCATACGACGATATGAATTTAGTTAACTCCGGTTTGCTAACGTATACCTTAACCCCTGGTATACAAAATCTTGGAACAATTACCGCTCATGGCGAACTTTCAGAGTATGTTCGTGTTTCCAAAACAATTGCAGGAATTACGCAAGAATTCAAAATAGCAGAACCACATATGAACGCAAGTTGTACCTACAACAATAACATGAATACCTTAAACCTAAATAGCTTCTCCAACCTTCAAGGTATAGACTGGCGATTCAATTTCAGAATACAAGGCCCTCTAGGTATCAATGGAAATCATGCAATGACATATTTCTACGAATTAATCAATGGACAGGTAGCCAATACCAATATGAATAATACTATTGTAGATCCTACTGTTGGCTTTACAAACTACGGTACTAGCATAGGTAGTTTTATCAGTGCTCGAAAAGAAGTAACTCTCAGCAACGGATCTTACAGAGTGTTGGATTTTAGAGTGAGAAAAGATAACTAAAAACACAATAAACTAGTACACCCAAAATATTAACTTCGAAACACAAATGGCATAATTGATTTGTGTTTCGAAGTTTTTTTGCTTAATGTTATGTATGTATTACTCAACATAGAATTTCCCTATGACCATTTATTAATAGCAGTATTATTTTAACATTACATACGCCTGCTGCAACACTACCTTTACACCATGTACAAGCACCTTACACTTATCATTTTCGGTGTTCTCTATTTGAATGCTTGCTCTTTTTCACAACAACAAACTATGTCTCAAAATCCATACTTTGACCCACAACGAACCGAAAAAATAAAACTCTCCAATGAAGAATGGAGAAAAACACTCGATCCCAAAACTTTCCACATCGCTAGAGAAAAAGGTACAGAATGGGCCTTCACCGGAGAGTATTGGAATCACTTCGAGCAAGGCACCTATCACTGTGCCGCCTGCGGACAAGCCCTATTTCGATCAGATGGTAAATTTGAAAGTAGCTGCGGCTGGCCTAGCTTCTTTGAACCTATACACGACTCCTGCATCCAATACACCCCTGACCATTCGCATGGTATGAGCCGTGTAGAAGTCACCTGCTCCACATGCGATGCACACCTGGGACATATCTTCGACGATGGCCCCCCACCTACCTACAAGCGCTATTGTATCAATTCCGTAGTACTACAATTTCAAAAATAACCGCATGCGCATGAGCACCCTCCTATTACTCATCTACACACTATTTTTCACCAGTGCTTGTTCTTCCAATGAAGCTACACTCAATCACCCACAGTATTTCAACATTATGATACACGACACAAAAATCGATAATCAAGTTACAGACACCATTACTCTCGGAGGAGGATGCTTCTGGTGTACTGAGGCTCAATTCTTACTGCTACATGGCGTCCTCTCCGTTACCTCAGGTTATGCCGGTGGCCACACCTCAAATCCTACCTACAAAGAAATATGCACCGGCGCCACCGGACATGCCGAAGTGATACAAGTCGCCTACGACAAAGCCATTATCTCTACCGACGAAATCCTCGCTGCTTTTTGGCAATCACACGATCCCACCCAGCTCAACAGGCAGGGCAATGATGTAGGTACACAATACCGCTCCGTGATATTCTATCACAACGATAGGCAAAAACAGCTGGCAGAAATGTATATCAAACAACTCAATGAACAAAAAGTATACGACAAACCCATCGTGACTCAAATAGCCCCCCTTACAACCTTCTACCCCGCCGAGAATTACCATCAAAACTACTATAACGAAAACTCCTCACAGGGATACTGTATGTTCGTCATTCAACCCAAAATCGAAAAATTCAAAAAGGTATTTGGTAATAAACTAAAACAAAAATAGTGGATAACACACTATGACATTTGTCACAAAAGGTAAGGGTACTCTTTGCTACCTTTGATACAAATCAACACAAAATGCCAGAATTCAAAATTACTACCCAGCATCAGCCCTCTTCGATGTCCTTTGTCGGAAATATAGGAAATCACCGTCTTGTCATGGATGCCAATCCCACAGTAGGAGGGCAAGACTTAGGACCCTCACCCAAGCACATCCTACTCAGTAGCCTGGCAGGCTGCACCGGCATAGACGTAGTATCACTCCTACACAAAATGCGTGTAGACTTCTCCGATTTCGAAATCATAACCGAAGCCGATCTAACCAATGAGCACCCTCGTGTATTCACTTACATCAACATCATCTATCGTATCAAAGTGCAAGAAAGCGATCGCGAAAAAGTACAAAAAGCCATTACTCTATCCGAAGAAAAATACTGCGGCATATCCGCCATGCTTCGAAAAAATGCACCGATCCATGTGAGCATACAATACCTCTAGCAAATACCAGATCACAAAAATTTTATGCATAATTATATTTAGGGGCTATCATCCATTTACCCTACTCAGCCACTATCCGTCCTCTACAGGGTACGCTATCGCTCCCGTGCTCCGCCGAGGCTTCGCACCACCTCGTACCTCGGCGCCTTCCGAGCACGGCAGCCTCCGAGCTATGGAACTTTATCAGCTGAGACAGATGCAACATACACAATACTACTGCCCGTATCCTTTACGAATCGCATAGGAATAATGATAATCACCATTTGTTGACTCTCAATTCTAACTTCTTACTCATATACAATATCTATATCTTCTCACTATGTACTCTCTGCATACGACGATTTTTGGAGTTCATACATTCCATCTATATTATACTATTTCTTCATCTACCCTACAATCTGCTTCGGCCTTTTATTCAATAATCCGTATGGATAAGACCTTAATGCTTCATAATAGCATAAGAAGAAAAATAACAATAGTAGAAATTCGTAACAAAACAGCTGCATAAAATTACAGACGATGATAATTAGCCGAGATTGCAGCGGTATCCTACCGGATCTTCCAGAGCCTTGTGCGTATGGCATCCGGGAGATACAAGCGGAAAGCTCGAAGTGGCTCAATGTAGATCCACTGATGAGCTCCTAGTATTATCAAATTCTGATAATGAACATCTTTTTTAGAAAGCACATATGCTTACTAAAGTAGTAATGATGATTATAGCTTTGTTAATATCAGTTGTGGTGTGTGGAAAAGAGGCAATTTTGTACCTTGTGTAAAATAGACACTATGATACGTATACTACTATTCAGTGCTTTGTGGATTATAAGCATAACTACAAAAAGCCAAACCATGAAATACAACTACAAACAAGCCTGGAAAAAAGTGGACAGCCTGCTGGAAAAAGGATTGAATACAAGTGCTGAAGAAGATGTGCTGAAGATATGGCAAAGAGCCAAAGCAGATATGAATACGGAGCAGATCATCCGATCGATGATTACCTATAGGCTCACTCGACGCAATAGAGAGGAGGAGGCTCGTATTGAGGATATGATTTTATTTGAAAAAGAGTTGGCCAATGCTCGATTCCCGCTCTCTAACTTTTTGCATTCTATGCTGGCAGAGTTGTACAAGCAATATTATGATGAGCATCGCTGGGAAATGATGGATAGGGTGCAGGTGAAATCATCAACACCTCTATCTGTAGCCTCCGTGCAGCAATGGGCATCGCAAGATTTTTATAGTACGATATCAGCTCACTACAAAGCATCGATAGCTGATGCAGATCGGCTGTCAAAATACCAAATAAAAGATTTTGGTAACATCATCGTGGCCGGAAAAAACACCGAAAATTTGCGTTGGAGCTTGTATGATTTTTTGATCCATAGAGCCATTGATTTTTATACAGACGATCAGGTAGAGTGGAGCTCCATAGTAGATAAGTTTAAGCTAACAGACAGTATGGCCTTTGCCAAAGCAGAAGACTGGGTAAAGTATGCATTGCCCAAAACGGACACCCAATCCAGACAATATCTTGCCCTATCTATGTATCAAGATATCATACGGACTCACTTAACGGATAGCGAGCCTTCGGCATTGATTGATGTAGATATCGCTCGTATGCAGTACTGTCATAGAATAGTAGTACCTAACGATAAAGATAAATGGTATTATCAAGCACTAGAAGCAATTGTAGCAAAGTATCCCACTCATCCTATAGCGGCAGAGGCTGCTGTGCTTATGGCCAAAACATTTATGGATAATACAGTACCGATATGGAATAAACGATATAATAAAAATCAACGTTTGAAGGAGGATAAAAATGACTATGTTGCCGCTCGTACTATACTAGAACCTATACTAATAAATAATCCAAACACAAAAGCCCATGCCGATGCTTCGGCACTTATAGAAGAAATAGAGCAAAAGATATTGCAAGTAGAAACAGAGAAAATAGTATCTCCCTCAGAAAATATCCTGGCTAAAATAACTTTCAGAAATGTACCCAAAGTGTATTTCAAATTGGTATCCTTGAGCACTAAAGACTTCCGAGACTACTCGATGCTGACAGGAACCGATTTGTTGCAAAAACTATTGTATAACAGTAGCAGAGAGTGGCATGTTTCACTACCTCTGAGCGATGATTATAAACAGCATAGTACGGAGATAAAAATCGACTCATTGGCTATAGGAAGATATGCCTTGATCGCTTCAGAACATCCGCAATTTTTGCCGGATAACTTGTGTGTAATCTCCTATATACAAGTATCCTCCCTTAGCTATGTATTGAGTAGTGTACCCTCTGAAGGAACTTACTGCTATGTATTAGATCGAAGTAGTGGTGAACCCCTTACATCCGTAATAATAAAAACAAGCTATTATAACTACGACTATACAGAGCGGAAAAATAAATATACAGAAGCCTCCTCTTATGTAAGCGATAAGGAAGGAAAAGTACTGATCTCATCGACGCAATCGAAAAACGTGAATTTTGAATTGATAAAGGGCCGTGATACGCTTATCATGTTGGATCATAATTATATAGTAGCTCCTAACAGGAAGGATGCAGATCGAGAACAAGTGCATACATACTTCTTCACGGATAGAAGCATCTACCGACCGGGACAAACAATTTACTTTAAAGGGATAATGATCTCGAAATCTCAAAAAACTACCAATACAAAATTGCTAGCAAATACCACATGCACAGTAGTGCTCAAAGATGTGAATGGACAGGAAGTAAGCAAGCTGAAGTTGAAGACAAATGAGTATGGCTCTTTTACAGCAAGTATGATAGCCCCTGTAGGACTTTTGACAGGCACCTTTGAAATTAGCAATGAAAGTGGCCAACAGTATATCCAGATTGAAGAATATAAAAGACCAAAATTTGAAGTACTATTCGATACCCTAAAAGAATCATTTGGACTATATGATAATGTCCGTGTCACAGGAACTGCCAAAGCATATGCAGGTAATTCCCTGGAAGGCGCCAAGGTGGTTTATCGAGTAGTACGTGAGGCACGCTATCCCTATTATTGGTGTTTTTATCGATGGGGTTTGCCGGAGTCTCCTAGTGTTCTTATGACCGAAGGGGTAGTATACACTACTTCATCCGGTGCCTTTGAAATAGATTTTGCTGCTATACCCGACGAGGCTATACGCAAGGAGGCGATGCCCATATTTCAATATACCGTATATGCCGATGTGACAGATATCAATGGGGAGACCCACAGTGCAGAAATAAAGATTGACTTGTCGTATCAGGAAATCATACTGAGTGTAGAAGCCCCTTCAATGATTGATGTGAATAAATTCAATACGATTAAAGTATATACAAAAAATATGGCTGGACAGTATGTGCCAAAACAAGTCAACATTCGTCTGAACAAACTGAGATCACCTACTCAACTCCGCAGAAGTAGACTGTGGGCAGAAGTAGATATGCCTTCAATGTCCGAAGATGATTTTAGAAAATACTTCCCTAACGACGAGTATCAACAAGAAAACAAAAAAGAAAACTGGCCTATAGACAATATGATTTGGGAAAAGACATTAGAGACTTCAAAGGATGCTTTGGTGTATTTGCAAAAGATAGCTCCCGAACAGGGATGGTATGTATTGGAAGTAAATACGATCGACAGTAAAGGAACAACAATAGTCGAAAAAAAATACATTCGGATATTGACTCAAGGCAACTATAGATCTACTCCCACAGAGCCAATATTATGTGTGCAAAATCAAACTGTGTATGAGCCGGGCGATCAGGTCAATGTAAAAATAGCTACACCGGTTTCCACTCACATACTTTGGCAAAAGGATAGTGAAAGTGGGATAAGTACTCACTATTTACTACAGCCATCAGAGGCTACTGCAGCTGTATTAGTAAATCAAAAAATAGCGGAAACAGACAGAGGTGGATTTTGGATACATGCATTGTATGTATATCAAAACCGGTTTTATAAACATTCAGAAGCGATACAAGTACCTTGGAGCAACAAAGAGTTGAACATACGGCTTGAAACCTATCGAGATAAAATGCTACCGGGAAGTGATCAGAAATGGAAATTACACATCAGTGGCGCCAAAAAAGAAAAAGTCAGCGCAGAGTTGATCGCCGGTATGTATGATGCTAGCCTTGATGCATTGATGTCTCATCAGTGGGGTAGAATGTCGCTTTTTACCAAGCGACAAGCACAGAATCATATCTCTACCGGTTCTAACTTTAGTACCCATTTTGCCAACGCGATTTTTAGTCGTCCGTATATGCATTCATCTAATTTTGAAAAGACATACCCCTCGCTGCAATGGTACGATTTGCTCTACGGTCACTCACCGGTCTTTGCCAGATTTCAGATGGCAGATAATACGATGAGCAGACCGGTGATGGAAGCCGCTATGCAAGAAGGGTCGGCTATTAGACCCAGTGTAAAATTCACACCACCTCAGATTGCATCCGATGCAGATCCTACTCAGAAAGAAAAAAAATCAGCTACTGACAAAGAAGAAACTAAGCTCGAAGCAACAGAAAGTATACCTATATCTGTACGAAAAGACTTCAAAGAAACCGCTTTCTTTTTTCCTCAATTACAAACAGACGAAAACGGAGATATCCTTCTGCAATTCACAGCACCTGAAGCCCTTACTCGCTGGAAAATGCAGGCCTTTGCACACACTCAGTCATTAGAAACCGCAAGTTTAACCACTTCGGCAGTTACACAAAAAGACTTGATGATCGTACCCAATACCCCTCGCTTTATACGCGAAGGCGACCACATGATATATAGTGCCAAAGTGACGAATCTGAGTCAGCAGGGTCAACTCGTAGATTTTAAAATGGATATCTATGATGCTATCAGTATGCAACAAGTCAATGATTTATTTCAATGCAAGCAAGCACCCCCACAATATATAGCCTCAAATAGCTCAGTACTGGTAGTATGGAATATAAGAGTTCCATCAACCTTCATACATCCGGTACTTGTTCGTACTGTTGCCCAGTCGGCTACACTCTCTGATGGAGAAGAAAATACGATACCCGTAGTACTCAATTCGATGTTGGTAACAGAGACCCTACCACTCATGGCAAAATCCGGTGAAACCAAAAAATATACCTTTGATAAACTTAAACAATCCTCCTCGTCCAATACCCTCAGACATCATGCACTTACCGTAGAGTACACCGCTAATCCTGCATGGTATGCAGTGCAGAGCTTGCCTTACCTTACCGATTATCCTTATGAATGTGCTGAGCAAACCTTTAATCGTTTTTATGCCAATAGCCTGGCGGCACACATAGCTCATTCCAATCCTAAAATAAGTGATGTGATATCCAAATGGAATACCAAAGATTCAGCTTCTTTTGTATCTGCTTTGGAAAAAAATCAAGAGCTAAAATCGGCACTACTTCAGGAGACTCCTTGGGTACTTCAAGCAAAAAATGAAACAGAGCAAATGAAACAGTTGGCTCTCTTATTTGATTTGAATAGAATGAGTAAGGAGTTACATTCTACCCTCAGAGAATTAGAACGAATGCAAACTCCCAATGGAGGCTTTGCTTGGTTTAAGGGCATGCCAGACGATCATTTTGTTACTCTATACATTGTGAGTGGTATAGGTCGCTTACAAAAGTTAGGTGGAATGCAATCTGAATCAATCTCTACATTACAAACAATATTAGAAAGAGCGATGCCCTACCTCGATGCACGAATGCACGAAAGTTACCAACTGTTGAAGAAACGTAAAATAGATATGGCTTCGTATCCTATCGATTACTTTGAACTATACTATTTATACATGCGTAGTATGTTTGACAAAAACTATGCACTAGCTCCTAATCACCAAGAAGCCTACCGATATTATAGCCAACAAGCTGCTAAGCAGTGGCTACAACGAAATAAGTATATGCAGGCTATGAGCGCCCTCCTACTTCATCGTCAGGGCAATAGTGCTACAGCTCAAGCTATTGTAGCCTCCTTGCGTGAAAATGCAATACACCATCCGGAATTAGGCATGTACTGGAAAGACAATAGCGCCAGCTACTGGTGGTACGAAGCCCCTATCGAAACCCAAAGTATGATGATAGAACTTTTCGCAGAAGTGGCCAAAGATCAAGAGGCTGTGGATAAATTAAAAATTTGGCTCCTGAAAAATAAACAAACAAACCATTGGTCTACGACCAAAGCAACTGCCGATGCTTGCTACGCATTACTATTACAAGGTACTTATTGGCTTGCCGCCAGGCCTGCTGTGCAAATCAGCCTTGGAGATAGGACTATGAATACTACCGGTACAAATTCAATAGAAGGGAGTGGCTATGTAAAAATGAATATTGAAGCACAGCAAATCAAATCTACTTTGGGTGATATAACATTGACTGTAAAAAATACACCCGGCACGGGACAAGGGATCAAGGCTAGCACCTGGGGAGCTATCTACTGGCAATATTTTGAAAATCTGGATAAGATAGCATCCGCACAATCACCTCTTAGTATTTCCAAAAATCTATTTATAGTAAAAAATACCGACAAAGGAGAGCAGCTCATCCCCGTAAACGAAGGCGATAAACTCCAAGTGGGCGACAAAGTAAAAGTACGCTTGCAAATTCGCTCAGACAGAGCCATGGAATACATTCATCTCAAAGATATGAGAGCCGCCTGCTTTGAACCTACGGCTGTATTGAGTCAGTATAACTATCAAGGTGGTTTAGGCTATTACGAAGCCACCAAAGATCTGGCAAGCCACTTCTTCTTTCATCGAATAGAGAAAGGACAATATATACTCGAATACAACTTGTTTGCGACTCATGAAGGAAACTTTAGTAATGGCTTGGCCACTATTCAATGTATGTATGCACCCGAATTTGCGAGTCATAGCGAAGGACTACGAGTAGAAGTGACAAGGTAAGTACAGTGACCCAAGTATGCCAATGGAGTACTACAAGACTAGTACAAGGCCAGCTAAGCTTGATTGCAAGGAAATGGCCAGGTTTAGTTGCCTAAGTAGTTTTTTAGTAAGCGACTACGAGAGGTTGTACGGAGTTTGGTAATGGCTTTGTCCTTGATTTGGCGTACACGCTCGCGTGTGAGACCAAATCGTTCGCCGATATCCTCGAGGCTCATAGGATGCTCTACGCCCAGACCGAAAAATAATTTCAAAACATCCTTTTGGCGGTCGGTGAGTGTACTCAGCGAGCGATCTATTTCATCGCGCAGCGATTCATTGTGCTCTATTTCCATATCTGTACTTACGGCATTTGGATTGTTGAGTACATCCAGTAAGGTATTTTCTTCGCCATCTACAAATGGGGCATCTACACTTACATGACGGGCAGCTACACCGAGGGTAGTTTCTATTTCTTCGGTATTGATATCTAGTACCAATGCCAACTCTTCGGGCGAAGGCTCACGTTGATATTCTTGTTCCAGCTGTGAGTATGCTTTGTTGATTTTATTTGTAAGACCTACTTTGTTGAGTGGCAGACGTACAATGCGGCTTTGCTCCGCTAGTGCTTGCAATATCGATTGGCGAATCCACCATACGGCATAAGAGATGAATTTGAACCCCCTGGTTTCGTCGAAACGCTGAGCAGCTTTGATGAGACCCAGATTACCTTCATTGATTAAGTCGCTGAGTGATAAACCTTGATTTTGATATTGCTTAGCTACAGATACCACAAAACGCAAATTTGCTTTAGTCAGCTTTTCCAATGCACGCTGGTCGCCTTGCTTAATACGTACTGCCAGATTGACTTCTTCTTCAGGTGTTATTAAATCCACCTTGCCTATTTCTTGCAAATATTTTTCGAGAGATTGGCTTTCGCGGTTGGTGATAGATTTTGTAATCTTGAGTTGGCGCATTGACATAGTCTTGTAGCTGTGTTTTCGTTAAAGAAATATTCTAATCAAATGAAATTAATTGTGTTATGAAAC
>DAIUCL010000084.1:0-11619 GCA_036846185.1 Chitinophagaceae bacterium | reverse complement strand
TTGAATATTTGTTTTACGAATGACTATCAGAAGATAAAGAAGGGGAGTGTGGTGGTGGTGAGATGATACAGGCAAGTGCGTATGGGTATTAAAGCCGAACAGAGCGATGCAGTCCAAACGGAGCGTCGCAACTCCGATGAAGAAAGAAGGCGGCGGTGATGACCAAAAATAAATTATTGAATGGCTGATTGTGTATTGGCCTTAGGCAGTTATTACCTGTTTTTTTTCCATTGAGTCTGTGTATCTGTCAGGATCTCCTTGCCCCAAATAGGTAATTCATTTTTGATTCGTTCTACAACATAATCGCAAGCATCCAGAGCGGCTCTTCTGTGAGCGGAGGAGGTAAACACAAAGAGGCAAATCTGGCCGGTGGGTACGTATCCGAGGCTGTGGTAGATGTGCATGCAGGTTAAGGGGAATTGTTGGAACGTTTCTTCACGTATAGAAGTCATCAACTCATCAGCCATAGTACAATAGGCTGTATATTCTATGCCTGTTACCGATTGTTCATTGATCATATCGGCTCGTACTTGTCCCATAAACATGGCGTGGGCGCCTATGTTTGTCTTTGCTTGATGATGTAAAAGACTTTGGCTGATTTGCTCAACTTTGATAGGACCATCTATAAAGATGGATTTTATTTTTTTGTCAGTCATTGTAGTATGATTTATCCCATTTGATAAGACCTCCCCGTAGGTGATATGCTTGGGTGAAATTAAATTCGTCTTTGAGTAAATCCAAAGCCTCTCTGCTACGGATACCTGCATGGCAAAAGAGTAATATCTTTTTTGATGGGTCTAAATATTTGGCTTCTTGAGCTAACTGCGAAAGAGGAATATTGATATGAGGTAGTTTGCTAATTAATGGTTTTTCGCCTTTGTTTCGGACGTCGATCAACAAGGCATTCGGTTGTTTTGCTATTTCGAGAAAAGTTTCAATATCTAATTCGTCATGGCTACGTGGTGTTGAATTGATGGCTTTGGGTATTCTTATTTTTGTAATGGCTGTGCGATACAATTGATAGTCCAGTAGATTGAGTGTAAGGATAACGCCATCTAAGAGACCGGGCAATTGAATAAGATATTTAATCGCTTCGAGTGCTTGCAAAGCACCTATAGTGCCGCAGATAGAAGCCATAGTGCCGACGGTATCACAACGTTGATATTGACCTTGTACGGGCGGGTTTTCGAATAAGTCACAGATGCCGGGTGCTTGGCTATGAGTTCGAAATACGGCAACTTGACCTTGGTATAGATGAAGGGCGGCATATACCCAGGGTCGTTGATATTGATGACACAGATAGTCGATGGTATAGCGTATAGCAAACTGGTCGGTACAGTCTAAGACAATGTGGTGATTGGGAATCACTGATTGTAGCAAGGCTTCGTCGGCAAATTGATCTACAGGCACTACACTGGTGCGATGATGAATGCGCTTGACTTTAACGCAAGCAGTGCTGGCTTTTGGTTGGCCTATATCGTCGGAGGTAAATAAGATTTGTCGGTGAAGATTGGATTCGGCAATGGTATCGCCATCGACTACGGTGATGTGACCTATGCCTGCTGCTGCGAGGTGTTGTATGACAGTGCAACCTAACCCACCTGCACCAATCACGAGTACTTTACTTTGCCAGAGTTTGGTTTGGGTATCGATGCTCATATGAGGCAATAGGATTTGCCTATCAAATCGAGCGTGTATGAAATCAGTTTCTGTCATAAATTTATCCTCCGGAGTAGGGTGGAAGTATAGCTACTTCATCAGTAGCAGTCAATGATTTGTTTTGATGAATGATGGTATGATTGACGGCCACCGCATAGGTAAGTTGCTGAAAAGTGGGGTATGTATCTTCTATTACTTTTTTGAGTTCGTCTGTGTTGGCAGCGTGAATGCTCAGCTTATTGGTCTGAGCTATTTCGGCTGCCAAACCAAAGAATAATACATTTACTTTTTGATCCATTGTGAAGCGTTGTGGTAATCTTTGGGTGTATTAATATTTTGGTAAAAGTAAGGATTATTCGCAACAATAGTTGAGCTATTGGCGAAAATGGAAGAATGGTTTTCGATAAGATGACTCATTTTTTTGGTGCCTTCGAGTAGCATTTTTCTCCAGGAATATTTCAGTGTAGTAGCATACATGCCGGGAAAGTAATAGTTTTGTTCCTCATCTTTTGAAACTATTATATCTGCTTCTTGTTTGTATGAGATAAGATGTTGGAGTCCCAGGGTATCAATGAATGGCATGTCACAAGATAGTATGCAATTGTAAGAGGTGTGGCTATGCTGCAAACACGCATCGATACCTGCACCGGGACCAAAATCAGCAAAGTGATCTTGAATGATGGGGAGTTGTAAGAAATCTAGTTCATTAAGACTAGATACTAGAAAGATTCGGTTGGATAGACTCTGGCAGACGTTAATAATATTTTCGATAATGGTTGTTTCATTCCATTGCAATAAAGCTTTAGCATGTCCCATTCGGCTACTTTTTCCTCCGGCTAGAATATAGAAGTTGACATCATCCAATAGAGAGGGCTCATCATTTTTTAGTACTATGTTTTGTGTCATGTCAGTTCGCTATTATATACGTTTTGACGAGTTGACCTTCATGGAAATGAGTTTCATTTTCATCAAATTCGATTAAGCAAGTCGCTTTTGCAAACGAGTTCATTTTATAGGATTCTTGATGATCGAGTATCTCTAACTCTTGCTGCTGATTGAGAATAGCTTTGGCAAAGTGAGTAATATGATTGTTTTTATGATAGGCTTTGGATAGAGGCAGTAAAGTACTGAATAACTCAGGTTTGCTGTAGCCCGCCATTTTGCGAAGACAAGGTAATACATAAATATAAAAGCAAGTGAGTACAGAACCTGGGTTGCCGGGAAGTCCGAAGACTAATTGATTTTCCTTTCGACCAAAGTAGAGTGGTTTGCCTGGTTTCTGTTTAATTTTATGAAATAGTTGTTCAAAGCCAAGTTGCTGCAAAGCCGGAATCACCAGGTCATATTTACCCACAGATACACCTCCTGTAAACAAGACTACATCGGCAATAGGTAAAGCCTCTAGTGCTTTGCTGATGATTTCAGGCTGCTCGTCTTCGGCGCAGCTCTGATATACGACATCGAACCCATAATGTTGTAAGGCAAGTTTGAGGCTAATGGAATTGCTTTCATATATTTCAAAACTTTTTTTGGAGAGACCTGGTGTGGCAAGTTCTTTGCCGGTATTGATAATGGCTATGCGTGGTTTGCTATATACCGGTACTTTGTCAATGCCCACACTGCAGAGCAAGCCTGCCATGCCGGGTGTGAGCACATCTCCGGGTTTGGCAAGTGTATCGCCCAGCCGGCATTGAGACCCGATCGGCCTGATGTTGGCACCTTTGATTAAATGAGTATCATCGATATACAAAAGATGATCAACTAAATGGGTTTTCTCTTGTACAACAACGGTGTCGGCTTGATGAGGTACGATAGCACCGGTAAATATCCGTACCGCAGAGTACGGAGGTAGTAGTATGTCGGATGGGTCTGAACCTGCCTGTATTTCTCTTATGATAGTTAACTCCTTGCCCGAAAGATAATCTTGGTATCGGATAGCATACCCATCCATGGCTGACTGTCGTGTTTCAGGAAATGGAATGGGGGATGCTATTTCCTCAGAAATGACCTGAAAATGACATTCACTGATCATTTTGGTGAAACTGGATCCTAAAGGGGTATTGTTCCAAATAATTTTTCGGGCTTCCTCTACGTTTGTCATCGGAACTTAATTTTGTGCTACAAATTATTGAATGGATGTTAAAATTATCATTTATTTCCGTAATATTGTGCTACAAATAAAGAAAATAGTAAGATATGGCCCATTTTAACCGAATTGCATTTAGCAGAATTTTTGTGATGTTGACGGTATTGTTTTTGTCATCGATCAAAAACAGTCAAGCACAAACGATTAGTACAGGCAATTTACCTTTTAATCCGGTGTGTCCGTGCAATACTTATCAGCTTTTAGTGAATAGTACCGGGGTATTTAATTTAGGTAATATCTACACCGCACAGTTGTCGGATGCTAATGGTAGCTTTGCAACTCCCACACCTATAGGTAGCTTGTTGAGTAATCTCAATTTTGGTCTTATTGATGTTACGATACCATGTAATACACCTACCGGTAGTCAATACCGAATTCGAGTGGTGAGTTCTAATCCTTCTGTTATTGGAGCTGATAATGGTACAGATATCGAAATACTACAAAATCCGAATGCACCGGTGAGTCCGGCTACGAATCCCTCTGTGATGTGTAGCCCCGGTGGAAATGTACAGATCACGGCGGTGTCTACGGGAAATATTATCAACTGGTATACCGCTCCTAGTGGCGGAACCTATATTGGAGGTACTCCTAGTGGCGGTAATTTGACACAGAATGTGACGACAACGACTACGTTCTATGCTGAATCTGTAGTAGGGGGTATCACACCTACCGGATCAGTTACTTACAATTATACTGGTGGTATGCAAACGTTTACCGTTCCTCAAGGGATAACTTCTATCGATATCACGTGCACTGGTGCTCAAGGTGGCAGTGGTATAGGAGGCGCCGGTGGTGCAGGTGGATTTGGGGCCATAATTAGTGGTACTCTATCTGTAACACCCGGACAGGTATTAAACATATTTGTGGGTGGAGAAGGTGGTAATCCTACCGGAGGATTCAATGGAGGTGGTGATGGAGGCTCGCCCGAAGCAGGTGGTGGAGGTGGAGCCTCTGATGTGCGTGTGGGAGGTATAGCAATCGCTAATAGAGTCATCACTGCCGGTGGTGGTGGTGGTGGTGGCGCTCCTGGTTGCCCGGGTGCCTTTTCTGGTGGTGATGGTGGTGTAGGCGGTGGTGGTTTCGGATTCCCGGGTGCAAATAGCCCTACCGGCGGCGGTGGCGGTGGCGGTAGCCTTGGTTTTGGTGGCAATGCCGGTACTGGTTGCGCTAGTTTCTTGGGTGCGCCCGGAACTGTTCCTAATGGAGGTGCAGGTCAGGCTCTAGGTTGTACACCTCTACCCGGTGGCGGTGGCGGTGGCGGTGGCATTACTGCCGGCGGCGGCGGCGGCGGTGGCTCTCTTGGCAATACGCTTTGCAGTGGGAATGACAAAGGCGGCGGCGGCGGCGGTGGCGGCGGTTCTTCTGATGCGCCTACACTTACGAATGTATCTTCTACACCTGGTGCCGGTAATCCCGGTCATGGTCAAGTAATAATATCATGGACGGGTAGTCAGCCTACTTGTGCTTCTTCTACCAGAACGCCTCTGGTTGTAACCGTTAATCCTCTTCCCGTAGTAACTGCAGCTCCTGCCTTATCAACTGTTTGCCCTGGTGAGTTAGTTACATTGTCTGGCAATGGTGCTGCTACTTACAGCTGGGCAGGTCCTCAAGCAATTACAGATGGAGTTCCATTTGCTGCAATCACTAGTGGTATATACACCGTAACAGGTACCTCCGCAGCTGGTTGTACTAGTACTGCAACGGCCGTAGTGAATGTGTATAATACTAACGTAACAGCGACAGCCACTCCTGCCAATAATGTATGTGTTGGTACTTCTGTAACCTTAACAGGTAGTGGTGCTCTTTCTTATGTATGGAGTGGTGGGGTCGTAGATAATAATCCATTTTTACCAGCATTAGGTACTACGGTCTATACGGTAACGGGAACCGATGCCAATAATTGTACTGTGTCTACTACTATTGCCGTTACGTCTAACCCTAATCCTGCCAGTCCTACCAATGTGGCGGCAGCTCCTACCAGCCTATGCGCTCCCGGAGGACAAGTTCAATTGAGTGCTAATGCGGTGGCTAGTACTATAAACTGGTACACCCAGCCTTCTGGAGGAGCGCTATTGGGTAATAGCCCTAGCGGTGTTGCCTTTTTACAAAATACGACCGCAACGACTACCTATTATGCCGAAAGTGTCTTGACAGGTGTGTCCGGTTGTGTGTCTACCACGAGAACTCCCGTAACGGTCACTATTCATCCCTTACCGGTCGTGACATCTAATCCGGCTAGTGTAAACGGTTGTAATAATGTAACGGTTACACTCAATGGTGCCGGTGCTAACACATACCAATGGGCGGGGCCGCAAACGATCACGAATGGTTTGCCGTTTACTGCTTCTTCGAGTGGAGTATATACCGTAACAGGTACAGATCAAAATGGGTGTACGGCATCTACAACGGTATCTGTGCAGGTAAATCCTCTGCCCAATGTATTTTGTACTGCGTTGCCTGCAACGACCGTGTGTGAGGGCGATATAGTAACCTTGTTTGGTGCAGGTGCGAATACGTATACATGGCAGCCAACCGCTACGGATGGTGTGCCATTCTCTGCTAATATTACTACTGCTTACACCGTAACAGGTACGGATATTAATGGATGTAGCAATACAGCTACTATTCTGATCAGTGTTACTCCTGCCAGTACTCCTCTAGTCGTATTGAACACGAATCCTAGTGTGGCAGTGACTGGTTCTAATACTGCTTTTGTGGCTAGTATACCCATTTCTGTTACTTCTTACCAACTCGAATGGTATAGAGGTGGTTTCTTTTATGCTACTACATTCAATCCAAACAACTCAATCAATTTTGTGCCTACCGGTATCAATGATTCAGTATATGTCATCATGACTCCTATGAGCGGATGTTATACGCCTGATTTTGTCAAATCTAATTCCGTGTATATTCGATTCCCATCGGATATTGCCGATTTGGATGTGCCTGCCGGATTTGTGGTGTATCCAAATCCTTCATCTGGCGCTTTCTATGTGAATGGTGGTCTGCAAGGGGATGATTTTGCTATCGTGGATATGTCCGGTAGAACCTTGTTGCATCAAACATTGACAGGTAATAACAAAGAGGCGATCCACGTCAATCATCTTGCTGCCGGTGTATACTTTGGTAGATTTATACGTGATGGAAAACTCTGGGTTATCAAAATCATTAAAGAATAAAGCTAGCTTATCTTTGAAAAGGCTGTCGACAGACAGCCTTTTTTGTAAATTGTAAATTATGGTTGATATATTAAGTAAGATTTCTACCCTCCGTAGAGCGAAGGCAAAAGCCGTAGTGATGTTTTCCAATCCGGACATTGTAACGTGGATCAAAGAAAAAAAAATACCTAAGGGAGATGTGCTTGAATTTGCACGAGCTGCTACGCTCTTTGCGGTAAAAAAAACCTATGAGACCATACCTGATTGTCATCCTCTACCCATAGAATATACGCAAGTGAGCTACGAACTGAATACAGATCGTATTACTATCTTTGTAGAAGTGGCTACCATATACAAAACGGGTGTAGAGGTAGAAGCGATGCATGGTGCTTCTGTAGGAGCATTGACCTTGTATGATATGTTGAAACCCCTTGATAAATCTATCGAAATTCATTCTATCGCATTGGTCGATAAGAAAGGGGGCAAATCTGATTTTAAAGACAAATACTACAAACAACTAAAAGCGCAAGTGGTGGTCTGTAGCGATACAATAGCCGCGGGTAAAAAAATAGATGCGGCAGGGCTGAAAATCATAGAACAGCTCAAGCAGCATGATATCGAAGATATAGCATACAGTATTATCCCTGATGAGCAAGTGAGTATCGAAGAAAAAATTCAATTGGCGGTCAATGAGCAATATGATTTACTCATTTTTACGGGTGGTACAGGCTTGTCGCCCAGAGATATTACTCCTGATACGGTTTCAAAATTTATTGAGAGAGAGATACCTGGTATCATGGAAGCGGCTCGGCAGTATGGACAGATGCGTACGCCTTATGCTATGCTATCGAGAGGGGTAGCGGGTTTTGTATCACAAACATTGGTACTTACCTTACCCGGATCCACTAGAGGAGCAGAGGAGAGTATGAGGGCATTGTTTCCTTATCTCAAACACTTGTTTGTAGTGGCTAAGGGAGAACGGCATGATTAAAGGTCTCCTTAAAAAAATGTAGGATAATGAACTGAGAATGTTCGGGTAACGAATACACTCTCACCCCTTTTTCATACAATAGATAAGTGATTAGAAAACATGTTATTCTTTCTCATGGTTTATTTACTCAAAAAAGCGTATTAATTTAGCCTGCAATTGGTTCTTTGTTTGGTGGGGTAGTAAATGATATTGAATGTTATCAGACTATTTGCATTTCCGAGTAGCAAATACCAGGCTAGTACATTACCTATGGATGGCTAACATTTCTTTTCATCGCTAACTGAAAATGATTAATTATCAAGTCTAGGTAAAATATTGTAGTAAACTTTTAAAGCCTATTCCTTAGCACGTTGCGGCAACGATTGCAACGGAAAGGCCGATTTGCCTTTTGGATTTTTTTCGAGCCGGATAAGAGCGACCACCGGAAGCTCCTTAGACGACGTAGAAAAAACCAAAAAGGCAATGAGACCTTGAAGTGGAAAGCGTGTCTGCCGCCCCCCAATAAAATAATATAGTCTAAACAAATTTTAATATGGTACGAATATCCTTTTTACTCCTTCTGACGCTGGCACAAACGATGCAAGCACAAATGAATCGAATACGCTCTTATGAAGCGGTACTACAGAAACAAAGTCTGGCACATGGTGTGGCTTTTCGTAATATAGGGCCTAGTATCATGGGGGGGCGAGTGACAGATGTATCGGTAAATCCGGCCAATAGTAATGAGTTTGTACTGGCGTATGCTTCGGGTGGGCTGTGGTATACCCAAAATAATGGACACAGCCTTACGCCCCTCTTTGATAAGGAAGCGACTATGACGCTGGGCGCAGTGGCAGTTGACTGGCAGAGAGGTAAGATATGGGTGGGTACCGGTGAAGTCAATTCCTCGCGCTCCTCGTATGCAGGAGTAGGCGTATATGTGAGTGAGGATTTTGGTAAAACATGGCAGCATAAAGGACTAGCAGAAACACATCACATAGGCAAAGTGTGGCTGCATCCCAGTAAACCCAACACCGCATGGGTAGCCGCCATGGGGCATTTGTACAGCAAAAATCCGGAACGGGGTGTTTTTAAAACGACCGATGGTGGTGCCACATGGCAACAAGTATTGATCATAGATGATAGTACCGGATGTGTAGATATAGCGATGGATCCTCGCAACCCGGATGTGCTATACGCTGCTACATGGACTCGTATACGAAGAGCATGGCATTTTACCGGTAGTGGACCAGGAAGTGCTATCTATAAATCAACAGACGGGGGGAATCAATGGACTTTGCTGTCGGATGCAGCCAGTGGTTTTCCGAAGGGCGATCATGTAGGAAGAATAGGTCTTAGTATTGCCACTAATCAGCCACAGACACTCTATGCACTTCTCGATAATCAAGCACACCAAATCAAAAAAAAGGAAGAGGATCAGGAAGAAAAAGGACTTACGCCAAAACAATTATTGACCATGAGTGAGGAAGATTTTTTGCAACTCGATGTGAATATAATCAACACCTATTTGAAAAAAAACAGGTATCCGGCGCACTACAATGGCCAGTCGCTCAAGAAAGCAATACGGCGAGGCGACCACTCTGTAGCGGCAATTGCCCACTGGAAGCTGGGCGATGCCAATCAGGATCTGTTCGACACGCCGGTGATTGGTGCTGAGCTGTATCGAAGTGATGATGGCGGAAAATCGTGGCGCAAAACGCATGAAGGTTCGCTGGATGGGCTATACTATTCTTACGGATATTATTTTGGTACTATAGCCGTTTCCCCTCTCAATGCCGATCGGGTGGCTATAGCCGGTGTGGGGCTCTTGCTCTCCGACGATGGGGGCCGCAATTTTAGAGAGATAGACGGCGAAAACTGTCATGCAGATTATCATAGAATATGGTTCAACCCACAGCACGATGCTCATCTCATCGTGGCCAACGATGGTGGTGCCAATATCAGTTATGATGCCGGCAAAAACTGGTATAAGGTTAATAATCCCGCTGTAGGCCAATTCTATGCCGTACAAGTCGATCAGCAAACACCCTACAACGTATATGGCGGTCTGCAGGATAATGGCACCTGGAAAGGTCCTTCTACCCACAGCGAAAATGTAGCATGGCATCAGGAGGGTCGATATGCTTATGAGTCGCTTGGTGGAGGAGATGGTATGCAAGTACAAGTGGATAGTCGTGATCCAAAGGTGTACTATTATGGATATCAGTTTGGCAATTATTTTCGTGCCAATGCCGATGAAGATGATCTCTACATCACTCCATCGCATGAGATAGGAGAGCCTGCTTATCGATTCAATTGGCAGACTCCCATACAGCTGAGCAAACACAACGAAGATCATCTGTACATGGGCTCGCAATACCTGATGCGCTCTACTAGCAAGGGTGAAGCGATGCGACCTATCACGCCTGATCTGAGCCATGTGCAAAGGAAGGGCAATGTACCTTATCATACCATTACCAGTATCGATGAAAGTGCTTTGGTGCCGGGCCTGCTCTATGTAGGCACCGATCATGGGGAAGTGTATCGTATCACACAACAAGGTCAGCGGGTACAAGCTCTTCATCAATCATTACCCCACGCCTTGTGGGTATCTCGCATCATCGCCTCCGAGCACGATCCCCATACCGTGTATCTTACACTCAATGGCTATCGCAACGATGACTTTACGCCTTATGTGTATGTTAGCAAAGATCAAGGGGATACATGGACACGCATCGCACTGGATCTGCCCCTCGAGCCCGTCAATGTAATCCGCGAAGATTCCAAGCATGCAGACATTCTATACATAGGTACCGACAATGGTTTGTATCTGAGTGTGGATAAGGGGCGCAGCACCCATTTATGGAATGCAGGACTGCCCAGAGTGGCCATTCACGATATGATTATTCAGGAACGCGACAATGAACTAGTGTTAGGCACACATGGTCGGTCCATCTATATCGCCCCCTTGCACAAAATACAACAATTGCCTTCGCTCACCGACAGCGCTCTTTATGTCTTTCCTATGCCAAGTATCACGTATCAAAAAAAGTTGGGTACACGCCCCAATAGCTATCTACCTCCCCTGCACGATAGTGTAGACATTAGCTTTTTTGCTCAACAAGCACAGCCCTGCCGTGTGGCCATTATCGACAGTACTGGCACCGAGCTGCTTGCGTATCGCATACAAGCATTGGCGGGTATCAATACCCTTCGTTATAGTCAAGAGATAGCGCCTGCCAACTGTACAAGTCCTCGCCCCGATGGCAAATGTTATCTGCCTCCCGGGCAGTATACCATTGAAGTGTCCGATACCAAAGGACTGCGAGCTAGCAGAGTATGGCATATTAAAAATCCTTAATTGATTTGGGCGGCTGCCGGGCTCTTCGTTACAAGTCCTCCTCCATCTGCTAGGGCTGCAAGGGGTGGCAGTAGCTCCGTTCCTCCGCTCTGCCACCCTCTGCATCCCTACGCATCTGTAGTCCGGGCTTTTCACTACGATCCCTGCCGCAGGATACGGAGAAGTCGATATGGGATATGGGTTGTCCTATTGAAGCTCTATTATTTACATAGCTTATATTATCAAGAGTCCTATGTTTACTTCGAGGTTTAGCCTTGTTAGGATGTCTTATTGGCAGAATGATTTTTGTGGAACTACATACCGGTGTTGCTTTTTTGTAAGGGGA
>DAIUCL010000083.1:0-11784 GCA_036846185.1 Chitinophagaceae bacterium | reverse complement strand
ATGAAGATTTATGTCAATTTTTAGCCTGTCAAAACCCGGACGAAGTAAAACAAGTTTTTCTGGTACATGGCGAACTCGATGTGATGGCAGATTTTCAGTACAAACTCCTCCGCAAAAAATTTAAAGATGTAGAAATACCCAGACAACATCAAAAAATATTGCTGGAAGATTAATTTATTAAATTTTGTTATAATATAATATTTTCATAATATATTGTTTTTTGGCATAGGATTTGAAATGGTATGAGTAAAACTGTGCTATGAGTATACAAACTGATATTGTGATACTGGGTGCTAGTCCAAATCCAAATGGAATCTCCAATACGGTGGTACGTTATTTAAAAAATAAAGGAATGCGTGTGTGGCCAGTAAGTGTTACGAATCAAGCTACAGATAAGGCACACTCGACGAATGTATACTCTGATGAGATATTGCAAGAGATTGAGAAAGTTGATACTGTTTCTATTTTCATCAATCCTACTCGCCAAAAGAAGTATTATGATTACCTTCTTCAAATCAAACCTCGATGCATTGTATTTAATCCGGGTACAGAGAACGAAGAGTTGATCCAACTGGCTACAAAGCATCATATCAAGATTGTGAAAGGCTGCACGATAGCGATGTACATAGCTGGTATACTCTAATGTATATTGATACTCATCAATGTTGACACTCTGAACTGCTACTATATTCAGCGCATGAGCGTGATTTGACGTGCTCCAAGTTACTTTACATCAAATTCCATTTTCACGGTTACGGTGGCTGTTTTATTGATACTGCTTGTATTAAATACACCACCAAAAGAATAGTCTTCATTCATATTTTGCCCTGTAATTTGAAAAACACCCATAGAGGCTTTATGCAAATTGCCAAGGGCACTTTTTGCATTCTTCGCTATAGTTTCAGCTCGTTTTTGCCCATCAGCAGAGGCTTTTGCCAGCAGGCCTATTTTCAAATCGCCGAGCTTGGTATAATAGTAATCCGGTGCAGAAGAAGTAAGTTCTACCCCTTGCTGAATCAACTGGGTGATATCGCGCGAGATTTTATCTACTTTGGCCAGGTCGGCGGATTCTACGGTTATTGTTTCGGATAGTTTATACCCTCTGAATTCAGATCCCGCCTGATTACCGTTTTGGTCATATCTATAATCAAATAATTTGTCTGTACTGATGGCAGATATTCGGATCTCTTTGTCGCTTACCGACTGATTTTTCAAATAGGTAGTCACGATAAGTTCATCATTTTTCAGTGCATTATAGGCCTCTTGCATATTGAACGATACCCGAGCAAAGGAGCCGGTCCATACCGCCAAGTCCGACACAAAGTTTGTATCTGCGCTACCCGTTACACTAATCAGTTCTGTTTTCTTATGTTTATAATTGTAAGATCTGCCTATCAGTATAGCACTTATGATGAATGCAAAGGATAAAACAAGCCAAGGAGTGAGTGTCTTCATGTTATTTTTTGTAAATATACAACTCTTCTTCACAAAAAAGAGCCTCCCTTTTCAGGGAGGCTCTTGTAATTAAATTTAAAAACCAACTTATTGTTTGATTAATTTGTGCGTATAAGATCCTTGATCTGAAGATACTTTCAACAGATAAGTACCGCTAGCAAAACCATTTACATTAATTTTGTTGATGTCATTTTTGATGTTGTTACGAGTTTCGCTGAAGATCACTTTACCGGTCATATCAGTGATTTCGTATACGACGAAACGACTTGTATTCACTAAGTTTACAGTTACGTTCAACAGATCTGAAGCCGGATTAGGATATACGGTGATATCGCCATTCATAGCAGCTACGGTAGTAGTGCTAAGAGGCAATTCAAACTGACCACATGGCGCTGTAGAATCTGCACCTAATATGAAGATACTATCGATGTTCACCATTTGACAAATCATCATGTTTTCGAAAGCAGGATCATAATCATCATCATTTTGCAGGATAGTGCCTGGCTCAATATCACCTTGATACAATACAGCCAATGTATTACCACTTACTCTTTCAGGAGTAGAAGGATACATTTCTTCAAAGTGACGAGTACGAGATATGTTTACAGGGTATGTCCATGAGGCAGCGCCATCATTAGAACCGATTACCATGATATCTCTATTGTTTTGCCCTTCTAAGTTAGAAGCTCCCAACCAGTAAGGACGAGTAAAATCATCAACGGTAGTATCACCATCCATTACAGCAGTATAAGCGATAAGTATACGCTCTGGAGTACCCGTAGTAAGGGTGATTGAAGGTGAATTCAAAAGACCAATTGTATTGTAGATAGCACCTTTCGTACCAGTGTAAGAACGACCTAAGCCAAACGTATTGTCTTTGTCGCAGTCATAATAGGTATTGAAGATATTGCTGAGCAATTGTACGCTATCCATGACTGTATTGTAATACGCAAGATAGGTGCTGTAGAAGAAGCTATAGCCTGTAGAGCTCCCATCTTTGTATACACGTACAAGTGGGAAAGCCACGTGTACATCACCTGCTGCATTGATGGTCAATGAATGAGAACCATCATTAGTCCACAATGTATCTACGATAGCATCGTTGTCAAAATCTGTAGGATCAGTACCGGCAAAGTTGTAGTTATTAATAGGCCAGTCCCAAATTACTTTTTTGCTCCATGTAGCACCATTATCACTGGATGTGAGCAAGGTAAGATCAGTACCAATATCACCAAAAGCGATAGCTACATGTGAACCCGAAGAGGCAATAGCATAGGAGTTTCCACCACCACGATAGTGACCGGTAGAATCGATCAAGGGCATAGGGATGTTATTATCCAACCATGTAGCACCATTATCATTGGAGCGAGCAAAGAAATATCCGTTGCGGATACCATTAGAATGTATAGTAGTATCGTTGGCACTACCTATGATATACAACCAATCGCCTGATTTGGAAGAAGCAGGCCAGATAGCTTGGCTCACAGTAGAGAGCGACAATGGACCACTAGTCCAAGTTCCACCCGATTTGGTAGCACGGATGTATTGAAAACCGGTAGCATCATGCGAGATATAATACTCTTGCGCACCACCTTCGCCGGCAAAGCCTCCAAAACCGGTACGTACACTTTCCAAGCGAGTGGTAGGCGCCGCACTCCATGAAGTTCCATTGTAGTGAGCATAGCCCGTACCACGATCAGCAAAAGGCGAAGTGGCTAATACACCCTGCTCTTTTGACATTGTCCAACCACAACTTACTGTATTACCACTTTGTTGTACACGGCGTTGCATTGAACCATTCGTTTGTAAATCATACGAAGTACTACCTACAACTTCTTTTTTGCCAAATGTAGTAGGGAATGCTTCCAATGTTTGACGAGTTTTTTTAGAGGCAGTACTCAGTGAAGGGGAAGTCCCTTGCACATCAGAAGGTGCTTTATCAAATGCATGTCCTACCAGTAGGGACGCATTCGTTTTGTTTTGAGCTAATGAAACCATCGACAAGGATGCTCCCATAAATAACAGTAAAACTTTTTTCATTGCATAAATATTTTATAGTGACAAATATAACGTATTCTTTACATACCCAACACATTATTTTATAAAAAAAGACAAAAACTCAATTTTACATTACTTTTGTAGCTATGAGTTGTGGAACAAATATTGCTGAACAAGAAACGCCTCGTGTCAAAAAACCCAATTGGCTCCGCGTAAAACTTCCAATTGGCGAAAACTACCGCCATGTACGCAATCTGGTAGACCAGCACAAGCTGCACACCATATGCGAGAGTGGCAATTGCCCCAATATGGGCGAATGCTGGGGAGCCGGCACCGCCACCTTTATGATTCTTGGCAATACATGCACTCGCTCCTGCGGATTCTGTGCAGTAGCCACCGGCCGCCCCGACCCCGTCGACTGGGATGAACCTCAGCGAGTAGCCGAAGCTATCTATCTTATGAAAGTGAAGCACGCCGTGATCACCTCTGTAGATCGCGACGAACTCAAAGATGGCGGCTCCATCATCTGGGCCAATACTATCAATGCCGTTAGAGCCCTCAATCCTTCTACTACGCTCGAAACACTCATACCCGATTTCAAAGGCGAAAAAGAAAACATACAACGCATTATAGATGTCGCTCCCGAAGTCGTATCGCACAATATCGAAACCGTAGAGCGGCTCACTCGTCAAGTGCGTATCCAAGCCAAATATCATCGAAGTATGGACGTCATACGCACGCTCAAAGAAGGCGGTATGCGTACCAAAAGCGGTATCATGCTCGGACTCGGCGAAAAGAAAGAAGAAGTGATACAAACCCTGCAAGACCTGTACGACAATGGCTGTGATGTAGTCACCATCGGCCAGTACTTACAGCCCACTGCCAAGCACCTGCCTGTAGCCCGATTTGTCCATCCAGACGAGTTTGCCGAATATCAGCAAATTGGCTACGCCATAGGTCTCGATCATGTAGAGAGCGGCCCCCTCGTACGCTCCTCTTATCACAGCGAAAAGCACTTGTATAGCGGACGGCAAGCCCACTAAGTTGCATATTGATTTCACTTCTTAGTCATAGGAAAGTCTTACTCACTCTCAGAATCATAAAAGTATTTGGAGCTCATCGTAGGTAATTCTATTCTTCCACATCCTGCTATCCGCTGCTATACCCACAGCGGCTCAGCGGCTAAGGCTCTTCGCTATGGGTGATATTCGCTCCTATCAGGGCTACATTTTCATCGTCGGTCTATCAGTCATCTGTAGCCATCATACTAGGCTGTATGGCTGCCACTTAGGAGTATTATGAGGCAATAGCCAGAGATGGATAGCCATTTGCCTATTAGCAATCGGCGATGTATGCCACTACTCGATGAGATGCTCCTAATTTTTGCTCTCCACTACTAATCTTTCAGCCACCTCCTCTCTATTCCATGTATACTGACCGGCACCCAAATATGCCGGCAGCCGGATAGTAGTGGAGAGCCCACAGGCTCTTGATGGATTTTTTTCGAGCAGTAGGAGAGCGAGCGGAGTAAGCTCCTCCTGCGGCGTAGAAAAAACCATCAAGAGCCGAGGACTCGAAACGGATAGCCGTGCATGCCCCCGAAATTTTTTTTTATTCCTTTATGGAATTTAGGAAACAGATTCATCTTAATTCAAATGGAATGTATGAAACCGCTTTTGCAAGACGCCCGGCACTACCAAATGATTTTTCTTCTCAGCTTTTTGACCTATGGCTACTTTGCCCTCGACTGGGGTATTGAAGGCCATCAGATCCTGATAATATTCATCAGCGGTCTGGCGACTCATAGCGTATTTGCTTGGCGTTACAAACTCTCCTTGGATAGCTACAAAAGTGTATTGATCAGTTGCACCAGTCTAAGTATCTTGCTAAGAGCCGATCAGACATGGGTGTATGCGGTAGCGGCTATCCTAGCTGTGTCTGCCAAATTCATTTTTCGTTTTCAACAAAGACATTTTATCAATCCCGCCAATGCAGGCATCATACTATGTATACTCCTTACAGGCAAAGCTTGGCTGAATACCGGACAATGGGGAAGTCAAGCCTTATGGATATTTCTGCTAGGCAGCATGGGATTTATTGTAACGGGGACTGTGAAGAGAGTAGATGTAGCCTTGAGCTTTTTCTTCAGCTTTGTGCTCTTGCAATATGCTCGAACGGTACTTTATTTGCACTGGCCTATCGATCATTTGCTTCATCAGTTTGCCAATGGCAGCATGATCCTATTTACTTTTTTTATGATTACCGACCCCGTATCTACCCCTTCGCATCGCTATGTTCGTATTGGCTGGGGCATACTGGTTGCTATCACAAGTTTTATACTCAGCAACTTCTATTATCTGAGTACAGCTCCCCTTTGGTCTTTATTTATTTATAGTATGGCCACACCTATTCTCAACTATTATTTTCCTGCTACTGCCTTTCGTTGGCATTCAAAATCCAAACAACTCATCACATCATAAATTAAAAACAACAGACAATGAAAAAAATCATCATTTCAGCAGCTTGCCTGCTGTACGGAGCCATGCATGCTCATGCCTTCTGTGGCTTCTTTGTGGCCAAAGCCGAAACCAAAATTTTTAATCACAAATCTCAAGTAATCATGGTGAGAGATGGTGATAAAAATACCATCACCATGAGCAACGACTTCAAAGGAGATGCCAGAGACTTTGCGATGGTAGTGCCTGTACCTGTGGTACTCAAAAAACAAGATATCAAAATCAGTGAGCAAATCCTCTTTGACAAACTCGATGCATACTCTGCACCCCGACTGGTAGAATATTATGATCAGAATCCATGTATGAACATGAGATATATGAATGATGCTCCCGTAGCCTTGACCAAGTCGGTAGCGAAAGAATCCATGAGTGGTATGGAAAATGATGAAAAAAAATATGGTGTGAAGATACAAGCCAAATATACCGTGGGCGAATACGACATCATGATACTCAGTGCCACCCAAAGTAGCGGACTGAAAGACTGGCTAAAAATCAATGGCTATACCATACCTGCCGATGCACACGAAGTGCTGGACCCCTATATCCGAAGTAATCTGAAATTCTTTGTGGCGAAAGTGAATCTAAAGGAATTGGAAAAATTGGATTATCAACAATTGCGCCCTATCCAGATTACCTACCACTCACCCAAATATATGCTACCTATACGACTGGGTATGGCCAATAGCGATGGCGAGCAAGACCTCATCGTGTATGCCTTTACTCAAAAAGGACGCGTAGAATGTACCAATTACAGAACGGTACGTATGCCGACGGCTATCGACATGCCCGAATTTATCCAAAAAGACTTTGGAAAATTTTATGCTGATGTATTTACTAAAAAATGGAAACGAGAAGGTAGCAATGTGGTATTGCTAGAGTATGCCTGGGATCTCAGCCCTAATCAATTTATGAAATGCGACCCCTGTGTATCCGACCCACCCGATTATAATGACTTGAGTGCTGCCGGTGTAGACTGGCTCTTCACCAAAGCCAACGATGACTATGCAGGCCAGTACAATCGAAATCAGGCAAAAGTCTATTTCACCAGACTTCATGTACGCTATTCGCGTGCTACCTTTCCACAAGACTTACAATTTCAGGTAACACCTAATACTGAAAACTGGCAAGCAAGATATATCATCCGCCACCCTGCGAGTGGCGACCTGAGCTGCGAGCAGGCCGAAACGTATATCAGCAATACCATTCAAAGGAGAGAAAAAGAAATCAACAACTTGCAACACTATGCCGGATGGAACAAAAAATCGTATGCAGACTATCCTGAGAAATGGCTAAACAAACCTTATCGAAAACTGTATAAACAAGGAGACGTAAGCGCCAACAAAATGATGATTCTTTTGTTTTTGGGTATTCAGGTGAGTGTGGTAAGCTTTGTACTATTACGCAAAAAAGTCTCTTTCAAAAACTGATAATCAAGGCATTGCCTCTGAATTATGAAGCAACGATGTGTTTGCCTCAAGGGGCAGACACATCCTTCTTTTTGGGTACATATTTCTTACCGCTCAGATTACCCTTATAGCCCTCCAGTGCTTTCATGGTTATTCCAAAACCCAAACCAGCCAAAATCCATACCACTATTTGAATCGCTAACTTTTGAAAAGTGATTGGGGTATCTTCTGCCAATCGAAACAATACGCCATTGAATAGAAACATTAGCCCTCCAAACATCAGTCCGGATTTCCACCAGGATACCTGATGAGCTGATTTTTCAAAGATCAACTCTTTGCTAAATTTCTTTTTTTGAGCGGCCATCCATTTTTCTTTGAGTTTGTCTTTGAATGGATACCACAAGGGTGAGGTAAGAGCTAATACCAACAAGCTAGTCCAGTTCCACACACAGGGTATAATACCTTCGCAATGTGGGCAATACAAACCAAACCAATTTCCAAACTGCGTTTTGTTGACAATAGACCATGTATAAGAATGATGCATAGTGTCGCAGTGAGGGCACTGTATTCGGGATCGTTCACTCCAGGTCTGCTGCATATTATTCGCCTGGTAGGCCTTTGCAGGCACACGCTGCCCAAGAAGCAATTCATTGATCACTAGCCCCGGATTGAGTCGCCAATGTATCATCATGATTTTGTAAAAAGGCAATTCCGTATAGACTTCGTTTTGATTATTAGATTCTTGCATCTTGTGTGTAGTTTACAGAATCAAATATAGTATATTATGGCAACATACATTCACCATCTACCTACTAGGTGCCACAAAAGGTGCGATACGATACTTCAAACTCTTCGGAAGAATCGATGGTATTGGCAGCATAGTCTCCTTCTTGATACGGTGTTTGCATCATACTCCATAGTTCATCAAATAGGGTATAATCGTCCTGCTGTACTGCAGCCAAAAGAGCTTTCTCTACCCAATGATTTCGGGGTATGTGTGCCGGATTTTGGAGCAGCATTTTTTGTTGTGCCGCCTGTATTCCACCTGGCTGCGCCTCTAATCTATTGTACCACGTTTGCCGCCAAGCTATCATGCCATCCTCCTTATTCATTGCGGTGAGCGCATCAGGATTTGTACTGAGTTTTCTGAAAGTGTCGGTATAATCTGCTTTGTTTGCTTTCATCCAATCGAGTAGCTGATGCATCCATTTTCTATCTTTTTCTTCGGGCGATTCTACTCCCAACTTTGCGGCCATCATATTCAGCCACCGCTGTGCAAACAAATCAGGATAGCCATCGATAACTTGCCTAGCTAAGGTAACTGCCTTATCCTCGTTAGTATGAATGACCGGTATTAAAGCATTGGCCAGACACACCAGATTCCATTGAGCGATAGAGGCTTGGTTGCCAAATGCATATCTTCCCTGCCTATCGATAGAGCTATATACCGTAGCCGGATCATACACATTCATAAAAGCACAAGGGCCATAGTCGAAAGTCTCACCCGAGATACTCATATTATCCGTATTCATCACTCCATGTATAAATCCTACCCGCATCCATTCCAGTACCAAATCGATTTGTACCGAGCATACTTTCTCAAGCAATGCCAAAGGCTTATTCGATTCGGTGTGGAGATCCGGGTAAAGTCTTTGTATCACATAGTCTACCATTTTAGTCAATGCTTCCACACCCAAAAAATGATTGACATACTCAAAAGTACCTACCCTGATATGACTCTCCATCACTCTGGTCAATACCGCTCCGGCATGCGCTTGCTCTCGATACACCTTCTCACCAGTACCGATTACGGCAAGGCTGCGAGAGGTCTTGATTCCCAATCCATACATAGATTCACTGATAAGATATTCTCGAAGCATAGCACTGAGAGTCGCTCTCCCATCACCTCTTCTGGAATAGGGTGTAGGTCCACTTCCTTTCCACTGAATATCCAGCCTTCGCCCATCAGGTGTAATATGCTCACCCATCAGCAATGCTCTTCCATCGCCGAGCATAGCGAAGTGTCCAAATTGATGACCTGCATAGGCCATAGCCAGAGGGTCTGCACCAGCAGGTATTTTATTGCCTGCCAATATTTGCACCCATTCTGATTCATCTTTTTGATTATAGGAAATACCCAATGATGCCAACAATGGTACATTTATTTTCACACCTTTAGGATCACCTACCGGTACAGGAAGCACTTTAGAATAAAAACCTTCACCAAGATTTACATAGCTATTCTGAAATTGAAAAAACGATTGATTCATAGATGTTTACCATTATAATTTTCCGGCAATAATTTCCTCTACCACAGCAGGATCGAGCAAGGTAGAAGTATCTCCCAATTGATCGATTTGCCCCCCGGCTATTTTTCGCAATATGCGTCTCATGATTTTACCACTCCTGGTTTTGGGCAGTGCACTTACAAATTGTATTTTATCGGGCTTTGCTATAGATCCTATAAGCCTTGTCACGGTCTGATGTATATCAGCAATACTGTGAGCTGCATCTTGATGCAAGTGATGCAGCACCACAAAGGCATAAATTCCTTGCCCCTTGATATCGTGCGGATATCCTACGATAGCACTCTCTATCACACCCTCATGTCGATTGATGGCGTTTTCGACTTCGGCTGTACCTATTCGATGGCCGCTTACATTCAATACATCATCTACCCGCCCCGTTATCCGATAATTACCTTGTGCATCGCGCATACAACCATCGCCGGTAAAGTACAAGGAAGGATAAGTGGCAAAATACGTTTGCCTGCAACGCTCATGATCACCATAAGTAGTACGGATGATGGAAGGCCATGGATACTTAATACACAGATTACCCGACACCGGCTCCGAAGGCAGCATAGGAAGCGACGAATCGCCCCCTTCGATAGCCTTACCCTGCTCATCCACCAGCATCAATTGTACACCCGGCAATGGCCAAGTAGCAAAAGCAGGTTTTTGAGGAGTCACACCTGCCAGATTCGAAATCATCATACCACCGGTCTCCGTCTGCCACCAGGTATCCACTATTGGGCACTTAGCTCGTCCTACATGCTTATGATACCATTGCCAAGCCTCCTCATTGATTGGCTCACCCACACTACCTAATACTTTTAGTGAACTTAAATCCTTTCCTTCAAAAGACTCAGTGCCATAACTCATCAAGCTTCTGATAGCCGTTGGAGCAGTATACAAGATAGCTACCTTATACTTGCTCACGATATCCCAATACCTACCCGCATCGGGGTAAGTAGGAATCCCTTCAAAAAGCAGAGAGGTAGCACCTGCACTCAAAGGGCCATATACGATATAGCTGTGACCCGTAATCCAACCTATATCTGCCGTACAAAAATGAACATCACCGGGGCTATACTGAAATACATTGACAAAGGTATAGTGTGTATAAATCATATAGCCTGCCGTCGTATGCACCACCCCCTTAGGCTTACCGGTACTGCCCGAGGTATATAGGATAAACAGTTCATCTTCTGCATCCATCGCTACCGGTTCATAAAAAGGATTTCCTGCTTTTTCTACTTTTTCTATTTCGCTGTGCCACCAGCACTCACGTTCTTTCAACATACTTACGGCACTCTTCGTTCTTTCGAGTACTATTACCTTTTTCACACTGCTACATTGTGCCAGCGCCTCATCCATCACCTCCTTCAAAGGCACTACTTTAGCCCCCCTATAAGACCCATCGGCGGTGACAACAATACTACACTGAGCATCGTTAATACGATCTGCAATACTCTGTGCAGAAAACCCTCCAAATACTACCGAGTGAATAGCCCCAATGCGAGCACAAGCCAACATCGCCACTACCAGCTCAGGTACCATAGGCATATAGATACACACCCTATCGCCTTTGCGTGCACCATTATTGTGTAATACATGTGCAAATTGATTCACCTTGTGCAACAACTCACTATAGGTAAACATTCGGCTTTGCTCCTCCGGATGATTACTTTCCCAAAGTATAGCCGGTCTGTCAGGATACAAGGCCGCCCATCGGTCGATACAATTCTCGGTAATATTCAGTTTCCCACCCACAAACCATCGAACTTTAGGCGATTCAAACTCCCATTCCAAAACTTTAATAAAAGGCTGCCGCCACAGAAAATGAGAAGCTATTTCTGCCCAAAATGCCTCAGGATTCTCCACGCTTTTTTTATATTTTTCATGATACTCTTTCTCTGTTTGTATTTGATAAGGGAACGACATTAATTCTGATATTTTAGACCCTAAAAGTACGAAGATATGGTGAGTAAAAGTGTACTGAAATAAGTGCTAAATTATAAACTCGTGCAGCGCATCGTAGCTGCTATCTTCATCTATCCTCCCGCTCTTTGCTGCAAGTCCTCGCGGCTCAGGGCGCAGGCTATAGTCGTGGCGGTAGCTCCGTGC
>DAIUCL010000082.1:0-11897 GCA_036846185.1 Chitinophagaceae bacterium | reverse complement strand
ACCAAAAATAAAATAGTTTTCACGATAATCAGCAGACCCTAATTATTTTCTCCTATTTTTTTTAGAACTTATATAGCGGCAACGATTGCAGTGGATAGCCCGCACGGTCAAATCGATGTAGGGCAGGGAGAAGAGGGGGCGTAGGCACTAAGCCACCTCTACGACCATGCCCTACTCGATGAGGCCGGAGGACTAGCAACGGAAAGCGTGTCTGCCGCCCATCATTATTTTCACTAAGCTCTCTTGCAATTGTTTGACAGATGGATTTATAAAAAGTGTACCTTTGACTTATGAAATCATTTTTTACATCACTGCTTTTGAGTTTTCTTTTTTGGCATGTTTCACAGGCTGCTCCAGGCGATACCACTGTTGTTAATGTTCATATATTTGACTCCCTCACCTATTATGGCACCTACTCCAGAAGTGCACTACTTCCCAATACGCCAGGTACTACCTACCGACGTATCTATCTATTATATACCATCGGTAAATATCAATGCCCTCCGGGTACGCAGTACTGCGGATCATGGGATTATAGCTTAGACTTTGTGGCCAAACCTCTCAACCCTTCGATATCAACCGATATGTTTGAAATAGCCCGTGGCATCACACCCTATGCTACGACCAATGCTTTTTTTCCGTGGACTTGGGAGCACACCTACTATGTAGATATTACCGACTTTGCACCAATACTCAAGGATAGCCTCGAACTCCGAGCTATCTACAGTGGCTACTCCGGTGGCTTCACCCTCAAAACCAAAGTGATGTATATCGAAGGTATACCCGAACGCATTCCGGTAAGTGTACACAAAGTACAACGCGGTTATTACAACTACGGTGGTGCCACCTCTATCGAATCTAATCTGATACCCGACACAACCTCTATCGCCCCACCCGCTACGAATGCCGATATGCTAATTGCAATCACCGGACATGGCTCCGATCAAAATGGCTGCTCCGAATTCTGTAAAAAATATTATACCCTCCATCTCAACGGCGTACAAATAGCGCAATACGATGTGTGGAAAGACTGTGGCTTTTGTGACATCCAAGCACAAACAGGTACCTGGCCTTACGATAGAGGTAATTGGTGCCCGGGCGAAAAAGTTTTGGCCAACCGTCATCATCTCACCGGTGTACAAGCAGGCACTCCCTTTGTAGTAGATATGGATATGGAAAATTACAGCTCCCCCAATGGCGGTGCCGGATACTCTATCGCCTCTTATGTGATAGGCTATCAAGATCCCTCTTTCAGCATCGACGCTATGATAGATGATATCATCACACCCTCTACTAAAGATGACTATAAAAAATACAACGAAAACTGTACGCAACCTATGATCGTAATCAAAAATGGTGGTACAACACCACTTACTTCACTCACGATCCACTATGGCATCAATCAATACCAACACATGACATATCATTGGACCGGTAACCTTGCATTTCTCCAACAAGAAATCATTACCCTGCCCGCTATACCTTGGGGCAATATGCTCGCTGATAGCGCCCAATTTTTTGTACGTACTGCCAACCCCAATGGCTTGCAAGACGAATATGCTCTTAATGATACCATGTACAGCACCTATCGCAGCGCTCCAAGCCTCCCCTCAAATTTTATCATACAAATGAGAACCAACAATACCTCCGTCACCTCAGGTGGGCCTATCAATGAAAGCTCCTGGAAACTCTACGACCACAATGATAGCCTCATCAAGCAGCGTGTGCAAAACCAACACGACGTGCTCTACATGGATACCCTCAGCCTACCCGGTGGATGCTACAAACTCATCGCTACCGACGAAGGCTGGGAAGATGGTATGAATTTCTGGTACTATGCTTATTACCCTACCAACCCAGGCGCTGGCTCCATCCAGCTTCGCAACGCCAGCACCGGACAAGGCATCAGCCAAACCATCTCTCGCCTCAATCGCAAATACTATAATGGCGACTTTGGTTCACAATTTATCTACACCTTCAAAGTAGATTTCCCTACATCCCTTACTCAGATCGATACCGCTCCATGGCATCTTCAACTCTTTCCTAATCCGGCCCAAAACCTGCTTTACATCGATATAGCAGGCCTTGACTCAGAAGCCGAAATCGTACTACTTGATCTCAACGGACGAGTACTTCAACAAATGGATATCAACCGTAGTGGCTTACACCCCATGCCCCTACAGCCACTTTCTAATGGCCTATACTTACTCCGCATCACGAGTAAGCAACAGGTAGAAACACACAAAGTTCAGATTATAAAATAAACTGGAGCGCATCGTCGGTAATTCTATCCTCAATCTTCTCGCTCTTCGCTCCTATCTCCCATGCCCCCCGCCACCAAGCGCTGCTATGGGAGGATATCCACTTCGATCGAGGCTAGCAGTCATCGTCCCAAATCCTATTGGTCTGAAAACCGTACTCACTTATCATCAATATGTATGATGAAGCTTCCTGAATGGCAGTCTGTGAGCTATAATCTCATACCGAACGCAGCTACCAGGCTATATCATTTCTGCCAACATACGTCCCACCTCCGAACCAATAGCCACCCCCATACCACCCATACGCACTCCCACATACACATGCTCACTATGGCGCAATACCAAGGGGCGCTTGTGCTTCCCAAATGCCATAATACCCGTCCAGCGCATATCAATACTCACCGACCTACCCGGCAATATGATTTGATGTAGCTTCTCTACCAAGTCATATTGTATCTTCTCATTAATCGAAAAACTCGTCGTACTCTCCTGCGCAAAATCCTGATTGCGACCACCACCAAACAATACACAACCATTTAACTCTCTGAAATAATAATACCCTTTGTCAAAATGAAAAATACCTTTGAAAGGTAAATTTGCTACAGGTTTTGTAATCAGCACCTGCCCCCTACCCGGATTCACATCCAAGTCAGGAATCAACGTACGAGCAAATGCATTGTTGCAAATCACCAAACGAGAAGATCTGAAAGCAATTGTATTATTCATCAATGGATTTTGACACACCACCGATACCTCACCCTTCGACTCCTCATACGAAAGTACATCTGCACCTGTAATAATGTCCACACCCAAAGCCTTTACTTTTCTGATCAGATTTTTCATCATGAGGCCCGTATCAATACTTCCTTCGCAGGTATTTTCAACCACACCTTTCACCCCACCGAATCCAAAAGCCCCTGCTAGTTCAGGTCGAATCCGAAACGTGTCGCAGCCTGTCTCATCATAAAGATATTTATTGAACTCTTCTAATTGAGATAGAGTATCTTCATCCCCATCCATCAGCAATTCATAACTACCCGACTGCTCATAGCCAAGCTCTTCATCATTCAATATAGATCTAAGATTGAACAATCCTTTTCGACGCAACGTAAATACCGACAGCATATCATCTACACCATTCTGCGACGCATCATCTATCAGTTCGCTCAAAGAACCCATACAAGCAAAACCTGCATTTTTGGTACTAGCACCACTAGGCAATATACCCCTCTCCAATATCAGAATCGACTGCTGAGGATACTTCTGCTGTAGATAGAGTGCCGTCGAAAGCCCCACAATACCTGAGCCTACAATGATAATGTCGTAGCGTATAAAATGTGTTTTTTCCCAAATAGATAACATGTGAAATATTTTTTTTATAATCTAAACCCAAAATAGATTCTATTAAGACTATTCTGAAATTCCAAAGCCAATTTACCCGTTCCTTTTTCAATATTCAATTTGGTAGCCAAGCTGATTTCACCACCCACAACGATGTTTTTCAGATACAACTTAGCCCCTAATCCAGGCTTAAGCTGTGTGGTATAATCTCTAATGTTCCTTATGCTCACTGTTTGATTTACATGACCAATTTTCACCGTATCTACACCATATATCACGAATTCTGTACCTTTCAGTTCGGTGCCACTCGTCATACCAAAAGCCAAATCAGCAAAACCATAAAAATATAGTGTCTTAAAGAAAGAGCGCTGAAGCTCTATGCCGGCAAAGCCCGAATAATTAGTAACTGACTTATTGGCAAAATCTCTGAATACAGAATCTCCTTTGGAATACAGGATAGGAAAATTTTTATTGAGATCATCCCACTGAAACAATCCTCCCAATCGCAAGCCCTTGTGAGCCGTAAAAAAATGTTTGTATAACAAGCCACTACCCACACTCATGCTCTGTTTGATTTCTATATTTTTTCCAATAGAGGTCGCTTTTAAATCTACAAAACATAAAAACTCATTTCTATCGAGCAATTGTCCATAGCAAGCTGAGCCAAATAGCATAACAACATTAAGCATAAGTAGTATACAACGCTTTTTATACATCATCTCAATCTTGTATCAGTAATTTTGAAACGTTTAATAAAGTACCATCGCTTGCATCTCTCACGGCCAAGAAATACACACCAGTCTCAAGAGTATTAACTGGTACCTGAAGGGTAGCTTGAGATGCTTGTATGATAGACTGACACACTTTGCCCTGCATATCATACAACAGAATTTCTACTACACGACGATGAGAAGGCATCGACAATTCTACAGACACTTGATTTCGTGCCGGGTTGGGATAGATGAGTATATCAGTATGTAATAGCAAATCTTCTGCAGATACGACATAAGACTGATAATAGTAGAAGGCTCTGTGAGATGGTACAGGATTGTTTCCACTAAAGACATCCGTTTGTTTAAATACCATATTACCTGCATTGTCGTAGTTCATAAACATATAGGTAGAGGGCATCCAATTGCTAGCACTTCCCACATAGTCTGTCTGGTGAGTAAGTAATGAACTCAGATACACATAGTTTGATTTTTTCTTATTCGTCCACACCCCATTCAGCACCTCTTCATCGGTATATTCTTCACACTCATCGAGTGCGTTATACAGATAGGTCTCTCGGCCTTTTGATACCCATACATTAGGAGCCAGTGCAATCTCAGTATGAGTAGAGAGCAGTTTGTTGCTGTTGGAGTAGGTATATACGACTCTCGATTCATCCACAAAGTTATACGTGATGGTATCAAAGTTCTGAACAAGATACAGATTCAGTCGCGTAGGCGAAAAGGTATACTGATAGATATACTTTTTATCACTACGCCAGTTTTGATTACTATCTGGTACCGATCGAGTGATGCTACTTACCGAGTCTTGCGCATAAGTATACGTGAGTCGTTCTATTTTCTTCCAGCTATTAGTAGTCACATCGTAGCTCTCCTTATTCTGCTGTTGCAATTTAGTCTGGTTATTGACATAGGTCTGCGTTTTTCTGAAATAGGGCTGCCACATACCTGCTATGTAAAATGAGGTAAGCTCCTCACTCCATTGTCCAAATGCATTGAAACCCGTATAAGTGATACGGCCATTTGGAGTCCACTGTGTACCATTCCATACATCGTATTCGATAGTGATGAGCGAGTCTATCATATTGTACAAGTAGGTATATCGATTCGCATTGATCCAGCTAGAGCCATTCCAGTTTTCACGTCGTTGCTCTACTACTTTGCCACTAGGACTTAAGCTATAGACAAATCGATAATCAGAGGTCCAATTTTGTGCTGCATCTACTTTCAAAGAATGGGTGGCCGTTAGCATTGCATCTACATTGTATGAAAAGAGTGTAGAATCTTTACCCACCCACGTATTTCCCATATACTCATCTTGCCGCTGAGCTATTTTTCGATACACGGTACTCGTCTGCGCACCCATCGGTATCGAATGAATCAGTAAAACACATATACAAACAAATAAGGCTCGTAACGTATCCATATAGATGTCAAAAGTAATGAATTATATACGTTTGAACGTCATCCCAATTCAAAACACATAAATATATCCTTCATAATAAGTACAAGCTATTGCCTATAGCCGATTCAACAGAATCATAACAAGCACACACTAGTATCTACTTACACTTATCATTACCTTTGTAGCATGATACGACTCTCCACACGCGAAGTACAAATAGGCTCCATAGCCATAGGTTCGCAGCAAGCTATTCGTGTGCAAACCATGACCACTACCGACACGATGGATACCGAAGCTACTATAGCACAGTCTATACGATGTATTGAGGCAGGAGCCGAACTTGTACGTATAACTGCCCCTAGCAAAAAGGAAGCCGAAAATCTGCAGACTATCAAAGATGGCCTTCGTGCAGCAGGCTATAGCACTCCGCTAGTAGCCGACATACACTTCACCCCCAATGCAGCCGAAATAGCGGCTCGTATCGTGGAGAAAGTTCGCATCAATCCCGGTAACTTTATTGACAAGAAAAAATTTGACATCATCGAATACAGCGATGCTGAATATGCCGAAGAGCTCGAACGAATTCGTTTACGATTTACACCACTCGTGGAGCTGTGTAAGCAACACGGCACTGCTATGCGTATCGGTACAAATCATGGATCGCTCAGCGATCGTATCATGAGTCGCTATGGCGACACGGCCTTAGGTATGGTGGAGAGTGCCATGGAATTTTTGCGAATAGCCCGAACGCTAGATTATCATCAGATAGTACTGAGTATGAAGAGTAGTAATCCGCAGGTAATGATCGAAGCCTACCGCACACTGGTACATCACATGATTGAAGAGTTTGGCGAATGCTACCCATTACACCTGGGCGTTACCGAAGCGGGCGATGGCGAGGACGGCCGTATCAAAAGTGCCATAGGTATCGGCACACTCCTCTCTGAAGGTATCGGAGATACCATTCGGGTATCACTTACCGAAGATCCTGAATTTGAACTGCCTGTATGCCGACATATCATAGCTCGCTATGGCTCCGGACATACCCACACAGTAGCGGCTTCAGATTACAACGTACATCGTCCGGCTCATATAGCTGCACCTCATCTGGTAGGCGATATAGGTACAGGTAAAGTACCCGTGGTAATCGCCGATGTATCGCGATGTATCTCTCTGACTCCTTCTGACTTGCAAGCAGTAGGTTATAGCTATAATGCTCAAGATGATAAGTGGTCCCTGAGCGATCAGGCGGCCGACTTTATTTTTTGCAATGAAGTACCCTCCTTTGCTCTGCCTGGTACACTAGGTGTCATTACCTATTATCAGCAGTGGCTACCATACTGTGCCAATGCTCATTGCTATCCATTATTTGATGTACTCCAATACATCGATGCGGCCTATATCAAACATGATCGTATCAACTTTGTGATGATGGATGCAGCACCTGATACCTATACTCCCGACACGGAGCAACGGATATACAAAAGCTTGCATCGTGAGCGCCACACCGTTCTTTGCCTGAGTAGCTCTCGCCCTCAGGCCATCGAAGATATTCGAAACTGTATATACAAACTCCGCCAGGCAGGCATACTTCACCCTATCATCATCATCGTAGATGATGCGCAGGATGATATGCAAGCATCTCTGATTCACTACAGTGTAGAAGCCGGCAGCTTATTACTCGAAGGTGTTTTGAATGGCATTTGTTTAGGTTACAAATTTGGCGATACGAGCTTCTCTCGCGAAGAGTTATTTACACAACATCAGTCGCTCAACTCTATCTCCTTTGGTATCCTACAGGCTACCCGAACTCGTATTTCCAAAACGGAGTATATATCCTGCCCGAGTTGTGGTCGTACACTGTTCGACTTACAAGAAACCACTGCCAAAATTCGTGCTGTGACGAATCATCTCAAAGGCGTTAAAATAGCTATAATGGGATGTATCGTGAATGGACCCGGCGAGATGGCCGATGCCGACTTTGGGTATGTAGGAAGTGGTGTAGGTAAAATAACACTGTACAAAAATAAAGACATCGTAAAAAGAAACATAGATAGTGAAGTAGCGGTAGACGAGCTCATCAGCCTGCTCAAAGAGCATGGCGCATGGGTAGACCCACCGCTATGTTAGTCACTAATATACATGTTGCCCCCCGTTGATACTGTAGTTGGCTCCGGTGATAAAGCTTGTTTCGTCGCTAGCCAAAAAAGATACCAGATGAGCTACTTCGTGGGTACCACCTAGGCGACCCACCGGTATTTGAGCTACGATTTGGTCGCGCACTTTCTCAGGTACTGCCATTACCATATCGGTGCCGATATAGCCGGGCGATATCGTGTTGACCGTGATACCATACTTAGCTACTTCCATAGCGAGTGTTTTCGTAAATCCATGCATTCCGGCTTTTGCGGCAGAGTAGTTCGTCTGACCGAATTGTCCGCGCTGCCCATTAACGGATGAGATATTTATGATTCTTCCGAAGCCTCTTTCTATCATACCATTGATAACCTGTCGGGTACAATTGAACACACTATTCAGGTTGGTATCGATGACAGCATGCCAATCATCGGCTGTCATACGAGCAAAACGGCCATCTCGGGTGATTCCGGCATTGTTGACCAAAATATCTACAGAACCGATACGGCTTTCTATATCTTGTATCATCGCGGCCATGGAGTCGAAGTTGCATACATCACCTTCGGCTATATCAACGGCAAAACCCTCTTCTTCGAGTTTCTTCTGCCATTGCAGACCCTTTTCTTTGTTTCTGAAATTACCGATGACTCTGTAGCCATCTTTGTAAAGTTCTTTGCACATAGCGGTGCCTAGGCCACCTGTAGCACCGGTTACTAATGCTACGCGTTTGTTGTATTTATCCATGTTGCTGTATTTTATGCTATGAAGATAGACTCTTTTGTTAATTAGTCCTAAATATTTTGATTATTTTTTTGTGTTTTATTGCAGACTATGCTGTTTGGGAGCTTAGTGAAAAATTAGTTGGAGATGATCTGCAAATCTTTGTTCATCTATTTCTGGCTATCCGCTGCTATACCCTCAGCGGCTCTGCGGCAATGGCTGGGCGCTGTGGGTGATATCCGCTACTATCCAGTCTAGCTGGCATCGTCTGTATGTATATGTAGCGAAGTGCAGGTATGACGGATTGCGTGGCATGTGCGCTAGGGCTGATGATGCGGGTATAGGTCGATGAAAGGTAGCCGAGATCGTAGCGGTATCCTCTCTCGCCTATGAGGGCGAGAGAGATACAAGCGTAGAGCTCGAAGTGGATGAGCGATGTATGGATGATGAGCTCCCATTGAGTTTGTATTTTTTGAAATAAGGCATGATGTAGGAAATGAGATTGCTTGAAATTTTTTTTTGTTTTACAGCAAAAGACAGTACTTTCGCAGTCCAAAATGAGAGAAATTTTGTTTCTTTCTAGGACCTATAGCTCAGTTGGTTAGAGCACCTGACTCATAATCAGGGGGTCCCAGGTTCAAGCCCTGGTGGGTCCACACACGGAGAGGTAGCTTATCACTACCTCTTTTTTTTTAAGATAATTTTTTTATGGTGGAGGGTATTAAACATATAATTTTCGATTTAGGCGGTGTGATTTTGAATATTGATTATGATCGTCCTATAAAGGAATTTGAAGCATTGGGTATGAGCGATGCGCGTGGTTTGTATTCGAAGAAAGAGCAAACTGAATTGTTTGACAAACTGGAGACTGGGATGATCAGTGAGGAAGAATTTTTGGGACATTTGCAAGAGCTTTGCCCGGCGAATACCTCTACGATTCAGTTGCAGCAGGCATGGAATAGTATTTTGCTTGACTTTCCGCTTCGTAGGTTGCAGATTTTACAGCAATTGCAGTTGCATTTTGATATGTATTTATTGAGCAATACGAATAGTATTCATGAGGCGGCTTTTAATGCAATTTTGAAGCAGACTTGTGGTTATCCATCGCTGGCGGTTTTTTTCGACAAGGTGTATTTGTCTCATAGAGTGGGGCTTCGCAAGCCCGATCCGGCTATATTCAGGCTAGTATTGGAGGAGAATGGCTTGGAGGCTTCGCGCACCTTATTTATCGACGATAGCCCACAGCATATAGCAGCAGCAGCGGCGCTGGGTATCCGTACGATACATATGCAAGATGGCATGACGATGGAGCATGATATATTTAAGCCAAAATCATAGGGTATGCGCAGTTGGATCTGCTTAGGCGGAGCGTTCGTTCCAGATTTGTGCGAGGTGTACGATGGTGTCGACTGCTTTTTGCATGTCTTGGATACTGACATATTCGTGCTTGCTATGGATGGCCATTTCTCCGGTATAGAGGTTGGGGCATGGTAGGCCCATAAAGGAAAGTCGTGAGCCATCAGTACCGCCTCTGATAAGGTGACGCTGAGCTTCTACCCCTGCTCGTTGCATAGCTTCTTCGGCATAATCGGTGACGAAGGGTACTTCGCGTATTATGTCCATCATGTTGCGATACTGTTCGTATACCACAAAGTCGTATTTGGCACCGGGGTATTTTTCTATAGTTTGTTTGAGAAGGTTTTCTAGTTTTTGTGCATGCATCGGCAAAGCCTCTGTATTGAAATCTCTGACGATAAATTTGATAGTCGTTTTTTCGATAGCGCCTTCGATAGAAGTAGGATGAACGTATGGTTCTCGGTCTTCGGTCGTTTCGGGGCTCCAGCTATCTTTGGGCAAAGAGTCTATAAATTCGGAAGCGATTTTGATAGCACTCACGAGTTTGCCTTTGGCATAACCCGGATGTGCGCTGATGCCATGTATGGTGATGGTGATTCCATCAGCGCTGAATGATTCGGATTCCAGTGCGCCACGTTCTCCGCCATCGAGGGTGTATCCAAAGTCAGCACCGAGCTTTTTCATATCGAGTTTTTCTACTCCACGTCCTACTTCTTCGTCGGGAGTGAAGAGGATTCGGATTTTGCCGTGGGGGATGTGAGGATGTTGGATAAGATAGTGTGCAAAATCCATAATAATGGCAACACCGGCTTTATCATCGGCGCCGAGTAGTGTAAGTCCTGATGCGGTGATAATATCATCACCGATACGTTGAAGCAAATAGGGGTGCATTTGTGTGCTAATGATTTGGGTAGGATCGTCTGGCAATACGATCTCTTCACCATTGTACTGATGATGCACTATGGGTTTCACATTTTTTCCACTACAGTCGGGTGCGGTGTCCATATGAGCACAGAAGCAGAGTGTCGGCACTGTATGAGTTACATTGGAAGGTATGGTAGCAAATACGTAGCCATACTCATCCATTTCTACGTCTTTACATCCCATAACTAGAAGTTCTTGTTCGAGTAATCGCGCTAAGTTTTTTTGTTTTTCAGTACTTGGAAAAGATAAAGATTCAGGATCGCTTTGGGTATCTATTTGTACGTACCTCATAAATCGCTCTGCCACGGTATAGTGATAACTCATTCTATAAATTTTAGTTGTGTGTTAAAAAGCAAATATACAGCGGCGCTTTCAATGTATCTTTGCCGTATGTTACTACTAAAGATAGATGGGATCAATTTCTCGGAGATAATAACTGTAAGCTTTGCCTTATTTGCGGTCATAGATATCCTGGGTTCTATTCCTGTATTGATTTCGTTCAAAAATAAAATGGGTCATATCTCAGCATGGCGAGCAACGCTAGTGTCTGGCATATTAATATTATTATTCTTTTTTTTAGGGAAAAATTTTCTTGGCCTATTAGGGTTAGATATTAGTTCGTTTGCTATAGCTGGATCTATCGTATTATTTATACTAGGTTTGGAAATGGTATTAGGGATAGAATTTTTTAAAGGAGACCCCAATGCCAAAGCGGGCACTGTGGTACCTATTGCCTTTCCTATCATAGCAGGATCAGGTACACTTACAACAGTAATGTCTATGAAATCGCTTTATCATCACTATAATATTCTGATAGGTATATTAATCAATTTAATAATCATCTTTATAGCACTCCATTTATTAAACAAGATTGAAAAGTTATTGGGTCATTCGGGTATATTAGTCATCCGAAAATTTTTTGGTGTAATACTTTTAGCTATCGCAGTAAAAATGTTCAGAACAAATATTGCTGTGTGAGAAAAATGAAAACAATTTTTGAAGAGGTGATATCTGTATTAACAA
>DAIUCL010000081.1:0-12105 GCA_036846185.1 Chitinophagaceae bacterium | reverse complement strand
CAGGGAGGGAGACTAGTGATGACGGGAGTGGAGAGGCGGAGGAACGGAGCCCGCTCCACGACCAGGCAGCACAGGCTCCCTCACGAGGACTTGTAGCGGATAGCGTGTGTGCCGCCCAGAAAATGCATTAATATATACATTGAATAATATAAACCGGATGATTATAAGTGCAAGAAAATACAGTTGGATGCGAAAGCCCCCATTGCAGTACGGATAAGCGACTCATTGGTATCGGTGATAAAAACTTGAGAGGGAAGCTGATGAATATAGTTGAGTAAATGACCGGCTCGATGTGTATCTAATTTTTCGAATACATCATCGAGTAAGAGTAAAGGAGGTTTGGGTTGATGAAGACTAATCCATTCTAGCTCGGCAAGCTTGAGAGCGAACAATATGCTTTTTCGTTGACCTTGAGATGCAGCAGTTTTGACAGGCATATCATTTAGTTGTAGCTGTATATCATCTCGATGCACTCCATGTGTGGTACGCTGAAGCAAGAGGTCTTTGTCCTTTCTTTGTACTAGCAAGTCTTGCATATTGATGTTATGCAAAATGCTATCGTACTGGAGCTGAATTTGTTCTTGATCGCTACTCAGTAGTTTGTATATCTCACAGGTTTTTTGGGTGAGTTGCTGTACGACATACTTACGAGAATTCATGATATAATGAGCGGGTGCCGGAAGCATTTGGTCGTATAGGTCAAGAAGTTTTTTTTCTTCGAGAGAACTATCTGGCCAGCGCTTTAGCAAGGAGTTTCGTTGGGCAAGGAGCTTGTTGTAATGAATGAGATGTTCCAGATACTCCTTGTTTGTTTGGGAGATGAGTCGGTCGATCCATGCTCTTCGAAGCTCAGCACTACCCGTAAGCAGCTCTATATCATCGGGTGCGATCATCACACTGGGATATTGTCCTATGTGGCTCGAAAACTTTTTGACTGCTACTCCATTGACCGCTATATCCTTTTTGCCGGTTTCGCGGAGGGTACAAGTTACTTTATCGTTCATGCCGATTCCATCCAGCATATATGAAAAGTCGATTTCGATACGAAATCCATTGGATAACTTATTGACTGCCTGGGCATCGCTGCTCAAAAAGTGACTTTTGGTGAAACAAGCATAATTAATAGCATCCAATAGCGTTGTCTTGCCACTTCCATTGGCACCAGTAATGACTACTACATCGGCAGGAGTAGCGATGTGCTTGCTAATAAAATTTTTGAACTGTATAACTTTTATACCTTGTACTCGAAACGACATTTTGGCAAATATAGCACTATTCCAATCTGCTTGAGTACGGACAGCGGAGCAATGTCTACTTTTTCATCCAGTCTTTGATTTTGCTCATAGCATCTTTGGCGATATCCTCTGCCAGATCGGCTGCTTCGGATAATTTCTCCTTGACTTCTCCGGCTATTTCTTCTGCCTTTTGGCTGAAATCGTTCATCTTTTCTTTGGCATCTTCTTTAAAGTCTTCGTACTTATCCTTCATTGTATCTTGTGCTGCTTGGGTAGTATTGCCTGCCGCATCAGCTACAGTAGATCGGGTTGTATCATCCGCACTCAAGCCTAACATTGTTTCTATATTGGAGGCAAATGCCGGGGGTATTTTGGATTTTACAAATTCCAAGGTTGTTTTGATTGTTTTTTCAGCTTGCTCTTTGTTAAGTCCGGCTTCTGTGATTAATTTATCCAGTAACTCTTTCATATCGTGTGTTTTTTATTAACAATTATTGGGAACGAAGTTAGTAAAAAAACTAATTCGACACTTACATCTATCATTATCAAATTACAAAATTATATTTGCTGCCATGGCAAAAGACAATAATAATCTGGCAGACATCATCTCGCATTGTAAAGAATATGGATTTATATTCCCGTCGAGCGATATATACGACGGACTCAGTGCCGTGTACGACTACGGACAATGGGGCGTAGAATTGAAAAAAAATATCAGAGAACAGTGGTGGAAAAGCATGGTATATATGCACGAAAATATTGTAGGTATCGACTCGGCAATATTTATGCACCCTACTATCTGGAAAGCGAGTGGCCATATCGACAATTTCAGCGACCCTCTCATCGACAATCTGGATAGTAAAAAAAGATACCGAGTAGACCACTTGGTAGAAAGCTATGCCGAAACCTTGGCCTTGACCGATGAAACGAGAGCAAAGCAAATACTTGAAGAATTGGAGTTGCTCCTTAGCAAAGATGACTTTGCAGGACTCAAAGATTTGATTGTACGAAATCACATCGTATGTCCTATCAGCAATACATGCCACTGGACAGATGTTCGCCAATTCAACCTGATGTTTCATACCCAACTAGGTAGTGTAGCCGAAGAGTCCGACACGATCTATCTCCGTCCCGAAACCGCCCAGGGCATCTTCGTCAATTTCTTGAATGTACAAAAAACCGGGCGTATGAAAATCCCCTTCGGAATCGCTCAAGTAGGCAAAGCATTCCGAAACGAAATCGTAGCCAGAGGATTTATCTTTCGTATGCGCGAGTTTGAACAGATGGAAATGCAATTTTTTGTTCGTCCCGGCACCCAACAGATCTGGTATGAATACTGGAAACAAGCCCGAATGAAATGGCATACAGACCTGGGTATACCAGCCGACAAATACCGCTTTCACGACCACATAAAACTGGCACACTATGCTGATGCTGCTTGTGATATCGAATTTGAATTTCCAATGGGTTTCAAAGAAGTAGAAGGTATACACTCCCGCACCGACTTCGACCTATCACAACATCAAGAATACAGCAAAAAGAAACAAGTCTACTTCGACAACGATATCAACCCCGACACAGGCAAAGCCTATGGCAACTACATCCCTTATGTGATAGAAACATCGATAGGCCTCGACAGAGCAGTACTCATGGTGCTCAGCACCTCCTACCAAGTAGAAGATCTCAGTACTGAAGAAAAACAAGATAGCCGTATTGTACTGAAGTTTCCTCCCAAACTGGCTCCTATCAAGCTGGCCATACTCCCCCTCGTGAAAAAAGATGGTCTGCCAGAAATAGCCAAAGAGCTCATGAACGAATGCCGACAGCACTTCTTCTGCTTCTTCGAAGAGAAAGACAGCATCGGTAAGCGATACCGACGTATGGATGCCCTCGGTACCCCCTTCTGCGTCACTATCGACCACCAAACCAAGGAAGACCAAACGGTCACCATCCGATACAGAGACACCATGCAGCAAGAACGTGTAGCTCTCAGCGAAATCAAAAATATCGTCTTACAATCTCTATAATACCCTCCGTACATGAAACAGTATCACGACCTATTGCAACATATACTTGACACAGGCGTCCGAAAAAACGACCGTACCGGCACCGGTACCATTAGCACCTTTGGCTACCAAATGCGCTTCAATTTGCAAGAAGGCTTCCCTCTCGTGACTACCAAAAAACTTCATCTAAAGTCAATCATTCATGAACTACTTTGGTTTATCCAAGGCGACACCAATATCAATTACCTCACTCAACACGGCGTACGGATATGGGACGAATGGGCGGACGAAAAAGGCAACCTTGGCCCCGTGTATGGCAAGCAATGGCGACGCTGGGAAGGTAAAGATGGTAAGATCTACGACCAACTCAACGATACTATACAACAAATAAAAAACAACCCCGATAGCCGCCGTATGATCGTAAGCGCCTGGAATGTGGCCGAACTCAGCGAAATGGCGCTCATGCCCTGCCATAGCCTATTTCAGTTTTATGTGGCCGAGGGCAAACTCAGCTGTCAGCTCTATCAGCGCAGCGCTGATGTATTCTTAGGCGTACCCTTCAATATAGCTAGCTATGCCCTACTCACCATGATGATAGCACAGGTATGCAATCTGCAAGTAGGCGATTTTGTTCACACATTCGGCGATGTACACATCTACACCAATCACCTGGATCAAGTAAAACTACAACTGAGTCGCCAGCCTTACCCACTGCCTACCCTACACCTCAATCCCGAGCGCACTCGTATCGAAGATTTCATATACGAAGACTTTGAATTGAGCAACTATCAATGCCACCCCCATATCAAAGGCGATGTAGCTATATAAGAAAGCGATTCACCTTCTTCTCTTTTTTAGTTGGGGCATGCACGGCTATCCGTTACGAGTCCTCGTCTGCCGGTGGTTTTTTCTACGCCGTATAAGTAGCTTCCGGTGGTCGCTCTTATCCGTCTCGAAAAAAATCCACCGCCAGCCTGTGGGCTCTCCACTACTATCCGGCTGCCGGCATCACGACATACCGACATCTTTTTGCAAGTTTACATCAGCCCTTACCTTTCCTAATCTATTGCCAAAAGGCATAATAGATTCTTTACACTTACTATACCGAAATATTCAGACCCGCATTGAATCGCCAAAAGCAATTTTGGAATAAAAATATGATATACTATTCACTTATTGCCGACAAACAATAAGGAGATACAAAGATGAAAACAAGAAGAAAGAGCACAAAAAAACAGTAAAAACCATCTGCATAAACACAAAAAAAACTCCCCACATTGTGGGGAGCTAGTAGCACGTACGGGAGTCGAACCCGTCATTCCTCCGTGAAAGGGAGGCGTCTTAGCCGATTGACCAACGCGCCGTGAATCCTTTTGGGAGTGCAAATGTAAATTGAGTTTTTATTTTTACAAAATATTATTTCTAAAAAAAATAATTATTGGTTGTTAATCTCAACAATGGCAGTAATTTTGCGGCAACAAAAAAATTTAAAACCCCAATTTAATTATCATGAGTACAATCAAAGTCGCCATCAATGGTTTTGGACGTATCGGACGTTTGGTATATCGCCAGATATACAACATGCAAGGTATAGACGTAGTAGCTATCAATGATCTTACAAGCCCTAAAACACTTGCACACTTGCTTAAATATGATACCGCACAAGGTCGATTCAATCACGACATTAGCAGCACCGACAACGCTATCATTGTGAATGGTGATGAAATAAAAGTATATGCGCAAAAAGACCCCTCACAAATTCCCTGGGGTGCCCATCAAGTAGATGTAGTACTTGAATGTACCGGCTTCTTTACCGATAAGGATAAGGCTATGGCGCATATCACAGCCGGAGCCAAACGAGTAGTGATATCCGCACCCGCTACCGGCGACCTCAAAACGGTAGTATTCAATGTAAACCATGATATCCTCGACGGTACAGAAACTGTGATCTCCTGTGCATCATGTACTACAAACTGCCTTGCCCCAATGGCTCAAACACTACAAAACAACTATGGTATCGTAACCGGTATCATGACTACCATACATGCCTATACCAACGATCAAAATACATTAGATGCACCGCATCCCAAAAATGATCTCCGTCGTGCACGTGCCGCCGCTTCTAATATAGTACCCAATAGTACCGGTGCTGCCAAAGCAATAGGCCTGGTGCTTCCTGAACTCAAAGGCAAATTGGATGGTGGCGCTCAGCGTGTACCTACCATTACCGGATCACTCACCGAACTCACTTGTATCCTCGAAAAGAAAACAACCGCAGAAGAAATCAATGCTGCTATGAAAGCTGCTGCAAATGAGAGCTTTGGCTATACCGAAGACGAAATCGTGAGCAGTGATATCATAGGTACTACGTATGGTTCTCTCTTCGACGCTACACAAACCAAAGTAATGACCGTAGGTGATACCCAACTGGTAAAAACCGTCAGCTGGTACGATAATGAAAATAGCTATGTTAGTCAATTAGTGCGCACATTGCACTATTTTGCTTCCAAAATCGCATAATTCACCTCGTTTATCTAATACAAAAACCTCACTATCTGATGTGAGGTTTTTTTTATACATTTACAAAACTATGTCAATAAAAAGATACACCCTCTTGCTCCTACTGTGCTTGCCACTACTCATGCTTGCACAAGACAAACAAAAGAAAACAGCGGAACAAAAAGCGAAAGACAAAACAGCCGAAATGGTGAGTCAACTTCAACTGAAGAGTGAGCAGGAAAAACTTCTGTATCATGTCAATCTGAAAGCCTATACGAATATGGATCAATTCGAAGCGAAACACCACGATGATCCTAAACTGGTAAAAAAACAAAAGAAAGCAATCAAAAGCCTGCGAGAGAAAGAGTATAAAAAAATAATGAGTGCTGAGCAGTACAAAAAACACCTAGCGCTTGAAAAAGAAGAGGACAGACTAAAAGCACTGAAGAAAAAAGAAAAAGTAGCAAAGCAATCTTCTTCCGTAAGTCAAACTGATAAGAAAGAAGTAAAGAAAAAGAAATAAGCTACAGAGGTTTGAACTCAAACTTTGGGCTACCCTTCACCCCACCGGCACTATAAAAATCGATAAATCGCATTTTGAACATCGCACCGTTTTGTGTGCGTACTATATAGCTATAGCGTTTATTGACACTGTAAATATTGGTATTAAGGTCGTACGATTTCCAATCAAAACCTATCACATCCCACGAAGTAGAGAATTCCAGCGATGAGGCAACTTCTTTGTTGACATTATCATAGCCTATCAAAGAATCTTTATAAGCTTCAGTATTTAAAGGATTTAACAAAAAGCCATTGACCACGTAAGGCAATGGTGGGTTTTGATCATAAAATGTAAAACTGTATAAGGTACTCACTATATCCCACTGCACTTTGGGCGGCTCTACCTTTTCTATTTCTTTCAAAAAGTCGAAGGAGAAGTAGGTAAAGTTGTATTCAGGGCGTTTGTAAATAGTGTATTCAAATCCGTCGGCGGCATTGACATCTCCTACTTTGATTCTGTACTGAAAGGCATCTTCGTAGAGCACTTTTAGCTTACGTATCTTTTTACCTTCTTTATCGAGGCGAATCAGGTAAACCCAGCTATGAGGAAGCCATTCACCTATAGCCAGCGAATCGATGCTTCCGCAGGGTCTGTCTATTTTCCAACGCTTGGTGGCACCTAGTGTGTCGAGTAAGCCTACATCATGATAGTTTTTTTTGTTTGTAGCAAATGCGGCCATTCCTTTACCGCCATTGAGATAGATCCCATGTTCGGAAGCTCCGGTCTGAAAAGCGAGATCCCACATATCGGTACGGCTGATATGTACGATCTTATTGTCGCGAAGACTGACATAATACTGAAACTCATAATTCTCGCCCATATTGAGCTCAAGCAGAGCACCATCCCCTTTGGGAGGAAGCACGATCGGTTTGTCTTTCTTTTCGCAAGAGACAATTACGATTGACAAACACAGCATTATCATGACTCTAAATAGACGCATTATGCAAATATCCATATTTTTTGTGTAGTTCTTGAGGAATCAGCCTACTAGTTTTATCATGGAAATGTCATTTTTCTACATTTTCCACATAGTATTGATTAATTCTGTCTACCTACAATTTTTAGCAAGATATAGAAATGGATAATATCAAACAGCAAGGGAAGTGGAAAAAAATTAGCCTGGAATTCGAGAAATGTATTTGTCCATTTCTTTGATTTGATTGACTACCATTTCGTTTTTTGATTTACAGGCCTTGGCTTTTTGATAATAAAATTTCATTCCTTTAAAATCTCTTCGTTCACCACAAATACCACTTAGTTGCAAATAGGCAGATGCTTCAGAATCTTTGTCGGGTAACCCTATTTGTACGGCTTTTTTCAAGTTTTCGTAGGCTTCTTTTTTGTTCCCTTTTTTATAAGAAATCATACCTAATTGAAGATAGGCTCCTCCTTGAACACCTTTATCGTCGATACCAGCTTCGAGACTTTTACGGATATCGACTTCGGCATCTTCAAAGTTCTCGTTCATGGTGGAAAAGTTGGACTTGAGCATATAATAGGCAGAACGGATGGGTTTATAAAGCAAATTGGGGTATTTTACTTTGGATAAGAGGGCTTGTGCGCCATCGATATCGCCATCTTCAATATGTTTTTGTATAAGGGTGATAGGGCCAAGCATGAAGTGGGCTACGATCATGAGTATGGCTATCAAGAAGAAGATCCAACTTATCCAGATTCCATGCTTTACATCGATGGTAATATATACCCCTAAGGCTATCAGCGCAATAGAAATGGGTAAGCGATATAGTACTAAAAATCGTCGTATGGATGCCATTCAAATTATATTTCGTGCAAACCTACAATTTTTGAATTGAAATCAGGAAAGTAAGTGAGATTAAGTTCTTAATCTTTTTGTTTATTAAGTTGTACTTTCTGCTGCCATGTAATGTTGTGTTAGATATTCCCATTTGTGTATTGGTCGAAATGATGAATTATGTGTAAGACGATGAAGAATAGCCGAGATAGCAGCGGTATCCTCTGTACTGCTTCAGGCAGACAGAGATACAAGCGAATAGCTCGATATGGCTAAATAGTGTACCTTGGCTTGGCTCCAAAATATAGTAATGAGGTGTGGATATCTTTCCGAAATGATTGAAAATTTGATGGAGTAGGCACAAAAAAATGCCGCTCCTTTGTAGCGGCATTTGATTACAAAATGGTGGTGAAATTAAAATTTGTTGATTTTGGAATGTTGTACTTTGATACCGTCGGTAATACGAAGGAAGTATACACCGCTAGCGTAGTGACTGATATCCATTTTGGTTTTGGTGAGTCCGGGTTCAAGCTGTATATTGTATTCTTCGAGCATTTGTCCGGTGGCACTGACTATGGCATAACTCACTGATTTGTTCATATCAGCAAAGAACTCGATGATGAATTGACCATCATTAGGGTTTGGATAGATTTTTGCATGAGCGTTTTCGAAATCGTCTACGTTGAGTGGCCAAGCATTTTTGGTAAGGATATTGATATTGTCGATGTAGAGATTATTTCCTTTGCTATTACTTCCTCTAAATCGGACGAATACTTTTTTGGTTTTGTAAGGAGTCAGATTGATTCGTTCGTTGCGCCATTGGTTGGCTGCTGTGGGGCTGTACATGGTATTCATCATCCCTACGGTAGCTAGGTTGGCCCCCCATTTTTTGTAAGGCAATGGGGCGAAAGTGGTAGCACAGTCTTCGGATATCCATAGAGATAGCGTATCTAATTCGGCTGGCCCGTAGGCATGTGCCAAATCGAAGGTAAATATTACGGAATCAGCAGTCACATTGGTCAAGTCAATTTGGGCAGTTTGTAGGTCGTCGACTTGATTTTTATTATTGTAGTTGTAGAAATCCATGAAAGCAGAGTAGGAATTTCCACCGTTGGCGCCAACCATATTGAATGTTTTTTGCCATTTTACATTGTTGTCGTAGTCTATTACTTTCCAACCATTGGGCGGATAGATGGGGCCTTCGAAGTTTTCGACAGCGGGTGCAGTGATGTCTACTACAGGAAGTACAGTAGCATAGGTATAACTTGTATCATTACTGATGTTGAGATCGGCAAAGAGTGCAGTATATGCTTTGATAGTGTATGCACCCGGTGCACCTAAAGCGGCAGGAGTAGCGAAGGTGTAAACAAGAGAGTCACCTACACTTATATTGTTAGGTATGATTTCTGTTACCGGTGGATTGGCATTGACTTGGAATCTGACTGGGATATTAGATAAGTCGTCGAATCCAAGATTTTTCACCGTGATCGTAACAGGGATATTGTTACCAGAGGCACAAGAGTATACTTCGGAGAACGGCAAACTGACAGAGGTGCAGGCTCCATCATCGGTACAGGCGATATCACCGGGTAACTTGATGTATGCATTACATCGACGACCTTTGGCATCGGTAGCACTATTTGTTGCTGCTACAGCAAAGTAGAAGGTATCAGTAGTATTGACACCGGTAGTGACATAGAAATCATTGGTGGTACTAGTACCTATTTCTTCCATGTACTTGTTACCCAACATATAGATGATGTATCCATCAGCTCCATTGAGAGGGTTCCATACGAGATGAAATACATTGGCGCAGGCGGTGTCGCAAGTAAGACCTGTGGGTATGCCAATAGCAGAGAAAAGGGTATCACTAACATCGGACTGAGCACCTCTGTTGATTCTCATAAGTAATTGTCCACTATTTAGTACTGGAGGAGTCCAGTCGTAATAACGTCTGTCGGCGGGGATGTTATTTGCTATGGTATTCCATGAGGTACCGGCATCAGCAGAATATTCAAGTGTAAAAGTACCATTGTTACTCCATGCATCCCAACGAACTCTCTCGCTGATGTTGTTGGCAAAAGATTCACCACCTTGAGGGTAAGTCAGAACTAAATCCGATGTTGTATAAAGGTAACAAACCACAAACTTTTGAGGACCTTGAGGCACATCAAATCCACTTACTTTGATAGTGAATGTTCCGGTGATAAGTGTATCTAAAGTAATTTGTTCAATATTATTGATAGAATCTCTGAAACGAACTGCAGGTGCATTTAAGGAGGCAACATTTGCCGCATGATTCAGCACCCAGGGTTTAATTTCATTGTTATTAGGATCTACGAGAACTAAATTTAAATCGTTGACTAAAGGGATAGCAGCACCTGATGTACCGGCGGGATCATGCCAGTAGAGAAGTACCTTTAATTGTCTCGTGCCCTGAGGTACATTTATAGTAAAAGTTTTTTCATCACTATTATCTACAGAATCAATAAAATACTGTTGATTTTGCATGATTTCAAATGATTTTCTTGCATTCACACGACCATATCCAAATCGAAAATCGGGACCATGATTTCCTAAATCGTCCGCACCATTGAGTAGGATTGCTTTCATCAAGTCACTTTGCGGGTCATTGGCATTATTCAAATCTCTGTAGGCTTCATAAAGTGATGCTAATGTACCTGAAATAGCCGGACAAGCCATTGAGGTACCGGTAAAGCTATCATAATCATTGTCGGGCTGGGTAGAGACCACATCGGTACCCACAGCACAAATTTCGGGTTTGATACGACCATCTTTTGCAGGGCCTCTACTGGAGGAAGCAGCCAGAGCATCGTTTTTTTGCAAGTTGCCTACTGCTATTGCGTTCTTTCCTGCTTTGTATCCTCCTGTAATCGTATAGTAACCCTGCGCCACACCTCCACAAGAGGTATTGCCGCTATTGCCGGCCGAGTGCACACTGAGTAAAGAAGGTTTGGATAGGACTAAATTATCTTGTGTTACGGCATTGCCATTATAACCAGCATTGCAGTTCTGACCTAGTGAATTGGAAGTGATACGAACTCCATATAGATCATAATGACTACCGGCATTCGTAAGATTGCCATAACTGGAATAGATATGCATATCAGCTCCTGCCCCATTTCCTTTAGTGACGGGGTTAAAATTGCCGGCACCGGCTACGATTCCTGCTACATGATCGGCATGTGTACCTCCATCGCTGGCTGTATGATGAGTCACACGTCCTTTGAAGTCGATGTGAGGCCCTATAACTCCATCATCTCCTATTCCTACAGCTACTCCTTGCCCTGTGTAATGCAAGCCACCATTGTAGTCTGCATCCAGCACGTTGACACGATGATTATTTCTGGAGCTTAGATTTTCCAATACATCTGGAGCAGCTATTGGCTGGATATATTTCACCCATGAGTTGGAAGCCAATTTTTCAAGATCCGATTCATGAATTGTCACCTGATAAAACTGGTTGCTTTCATTGTGTTCGATTCGGAGGCCGGCTTGTTGGAATAAAATATTCACTCTTTCTGCAGCAATATTCGTATGTGGTTCAACCAATACAGCTATCAAACCATTACCTCTAAGAATCCATTCAGGAAAAGGACGCTCTATTAACTCTAACGCAATCTTTTGTGATGCTTGATATGGCATGATTGATTGGATATTGTATTGAGCCAGATCAGTCGGAGTAATAGATCGGGGTACAGATGCAATAAAAGCCCATCGAGGAATATAGCTTAAAAAAGAAATTCCTGTTTTTGACTCAATGATAGCTCTTTCTTTGGATGAAGTTGATTTGGAAAATTGAATAAGACAATAAATATTATCTTCGAATTCGCCTTGCCAATCAGATATAGAACGAACTTGGTCTATATTTTTACTGGGCAGAACAGAACCAGACTGCAAATGTATCTGCTGAGCAGAAAGGCCTAGACTGACAAACGACAAACAAAATGTAATAATTTTATTCATATTATTTTTTTGTAATAGAAGAGTTTAGTTGTAAAAATAATCATCAAAGCTGATATTCTAACC
>DAIUCL010000080.1:0-12120 GCA_036846185.1 Chitinophagaceae bacterium | reverse complement strand
GTGAGAAACAGATGCCATCGATATTGTATACATTGCTTGCTAAAAATTTAATTTTTGATTATGCTACTTACTATTGTGCCAAGAATCCTCCTCCCGCACAGATGCCTGATGAGTTTATGCTAGGAGAAAAAGAGTTTGATGCATTTGTGAAATGGTTGGAAGGAAAGGATTACAGTTATAAAACGAAAACGGAAGAAGCGCTTGCCTTTTTGAAACAAAATGCGGAGAAGGAAAGCTATTATAGTGCGATTAAAAAAGATATAGAGAATTTAGAAAAATCAGTATCGCACGACAAAACACAAGATTTGCTGAAGTATAAAAAGGAGGTTATTCGTTTGTTGAGAGGTGAGATTATCACGCGATATTTTTTTCAGAAGGGTCGTATTCGAAATTGGTTGCAGGATGATGAGGATGTGTTGGAAGCTATCAATACATTGGGCAATGAGGAGAAGTATGCTAAGATTTTGAAAGGGAGTAAATAATACGTGTTTCAGATGTGATGTTACAAGAGGTGTTGCGATTAGTTGCCTAATGCCTCATTAATTATTGCAGGTTATTCGTAAAAGAAGCTTACAGTCTTCGAATGGAAGCCCCGATTTGACGAAGTCTGCCATCGATATTTTCGTATCCTCTATCTATCTGTTCGCCGTTGTGTATGATGCTTTTACCTTGAGCTGATAGTGCCGCGATGAGTAGTGCTAATCCTGCTCGGATGTCGGGAGAGCTCATGGTATTGCCTCTGAGGGGGGATTGCTTGTCGAGGCCTACTACGACGGCTCTATGTGGGTCGCAAAGTACTATTTGTGCACCCATGTCGATAAGTTTGTCTGTAAAAAATAGTCGGCTTTCAAACATTTTTTGATGGAAGAGTACGGTGCCTTTGGCTTGTGTAGCAACGACTAGCGCGATACTGACAAGGTCTGGTGTGAAGCCTGGCCATGGGTGGTCGTAGATAGTGAGGATATCGCCTCCGATGAATCGTTGTATTTTGTATTGTTCTTGAGCAGGCACAAGGATGTCGTCGTTTTCGATATGGAGTTGTATACCGAGTCGGGCGAAGGTGTCGGGGATAATACCTAGGTGTTTTACGTTGCAATTTTTGATGCGAAGCTCACCGGAGGTCATGGCTGCTAGTCCGATGAAGGAGCCAACTTCAATCATATCGGCTAATATGGTATGTTCGCAGCCACGAAGAGATTCTGGTTCTACGCCACGTATTGTGAGAAGATTAGAGCCTATGCCGGTGATGTGGGCGCCCATTCGGTTGAGCATTCTACAGAGTTGTTGTAGGTATGGCTCGCATGCGGCATTGTATATTCTGGTTTTGCCTTTGGCAGTAATTGCTGCCATAAGTATGTTGGCGGTACCTGTGACGGAAGGTTCGTCGAGGAGCATGTAGGTTCCTTTGAGTTCTTCTGCTTTTAGTGTGAAGAAGTGTTCGTTATCGTTGTATTCATATTGTGCACCTAGTTTTTGAAAGCCTAGTATATGGGTGTCTAATCTTCTGCGTCCTATTTTGTCGCCACCGGGTTGTGGTATATAGGCTTTTTTGAATCGGGCTAAAAGGGGGCCTGCTAGCATCACGGCTCCTCTGAGTTTGCCTGATTTGGCTTTGAATTCGGGACTGATAAGGTAGTCGAGCTGTATGTTCGCTGCGCAAAATGTGTAATGGTTGGGGCTATGTTGTTCTACTGTGACGCCCATGTCTTTGAGCAGTTCTATCATGGCTCGTACATCTAGGATGTCGGGCAGGTTGTGAAGGGTGACGGGTTGGGTAGTAAGTAGGGTGGCAGCAATGATTTGCAGGGCTTCATTTTTAGCTCCTTGGGGTGTCACCTCACCGCAGAGTGGTGTGCCGCCTATGATTTCAAAACTTGTCATACCTTGCTAAAGTAGGAAAGCAATCGCATAGTATGTGTTAACTTATTTGGTTTTTTTCTTGAATCGTTGAAATTTGTTTCCACGATTGGGGTTTTGGGTTGCATTTCTGTTTCCATATCCATTGCCGCCTCGCTGGTTGAAGTATTTCTTTTGGGTAAAGTATTTTGCTTCGGTTTGTTTGACACCGCTGATGGTGGGTATTTCGGTGACATCTACTACATCGGTGAATTGGGTGCCGGGTTCGTATATGAGTTTGCCTTTACTCATGGAAAGAAGTTCATCACGGAGCATGTCTTCGGTGGCGTTTTCTTTGTGCCAGTTGCTATAGGCTAGTTTCATGAAGAGTATAAGGACTTGTATATATCCTTTCTTTTTTTCTTCATCTGTTTCTTCAATGGCTTTGTTGTAAATGTCTTCAAATTTTTTTCCGAAGTGGTTCCACTTGATTTGTTGTTTGGGGTATGATAGTGGTTCAGGTTTTTTGCTTTTTACTTCGTGGGTGGGTATGGGGTAGGGTGAGTCTACGTCTAGTTCATAATCGGCCATCATGAATAGATGATCCCAAAGTTTATGTCGGTAATCTTCTATGGCTTTTTGCTGGGGACTAAGTAATGCCATCACTTCGATGATAGCTTCGGCATTTCGCTGACGTTGTTCGCGGTCTGTGATTGTTTTCAGGTAGTTCACCATGTGTTGAACTCCTCGTCCATACTCCTTTATTTTTAACAAATCACGTGTCGTGTTGTACTGCATTTACTTTTTTTGTTTGAGGAAAATCGGATGTACTTTATGTGTTCCCGAGTTGTTTGTAGTGATTATTTCGACTTGGATGAAATTGGGCAGCTACAAGTTGCGTACAAATGTAAAGCAAATATTAGATAGTACCATATTTTTGTTTTGAGAGAATGAGGAGTTCGTTTTTAGTAGTAACATGGAAGAGAACGCGCGGCAACGATTGTAGTGGAAAGCAAGGGCTGTCAGAGGCCTTGATGCAGGCAGTGGCGAGGGCGAAGGGACGAAGCCATCGGCACGACCATGCAGCAAGAGACTATGGCTGCCTTTGCTTGCAGCGGAAAGCGTGTCTGCCGCCCGAAATCAATAAATAAGAATTTGCTATCAATTCTATTGATACAATTGTAGTTGTCTGATAGATAGTTTTGTGAAAAAAAATATGGCTTCTTATTTAATAATCGGGGCATCGTCGGGAATAGGGCTGGAAACAGCTCGGCAATTGAAATCGGAAGGGCATGTGGTATATGGGACCTATAGGTCTCATGAGCCTGAGGAGGGTTTGTTTGATAAAATGTACCATTGGAGTCATAGTGATAGTATTCCTGATGTGTCGGATTTGCCGGATACTTTGCATGGATTAGTATATTGTCCGGGTAATATAAAGTTATTGCCATTTGCGCGTATCCAGCCTGATGTGTGGGTGTCGGATTATGAATTGCAGGTGTTGGGTGCGGTGAGATGGATACAAACTGTGTTGCCACGCTTAAAAGTATCTGGGGGAGCATCAATTGTATTGTATTCTACTGTAGCTGTAGGTGTAGGCATGAATTTTCATAGCTTGGTAGGGGCTTCTAAAGGGGCGGTAGAAGGGCTGGTGCGTTCTTTGGCTGCTGAACTGGCTCCTACTATGCGTGTGAATTCTATAGCACCTTCATTGACGGATACTCCTTTGGCTGCAAGTCTGCTCAATACGGAGGAGAAAAAAAGTGCTGCGGCGCAGCGGCATGCATTGAAAAGGGTGGGGAGGCCTCAGGATATTGCGGCGCTGACGTCTTTTTTATTGTCGGACAAAGCGAGTTGGATAACCGGGCAGGTGATAGGTGTAGATGGTGGAATGTCTTCAATCAAATAAAAATCTTTAGAATTATGGTTATACATTGTTTGCAACGAACTCAGCGTATCCCAACGGATATGGCTACGATATGGGAATTTATTTCTTCACCTAAAAATTTGAAGTTGATAACACCGGATTACATGGGTTTTGACATTACCTCAGAGGCGGTGAGTAATACGATGTATGCCGGGCAGATTATTACTTATATTGTACGTCCGATTATGGGTATACCGCTGCATTGGTGTACGGAGATAACCCATGTAGAGGAGGGGCGATATTTTGTGGATGAGCAGCGCAATGGGCCTTATGCTTTTTGGCATCATCAGCACCATATTGCAGCTATTGAAGGAGGGGTGGAGATGTTGGATATAGTGCATTATGCAGCTCCTTTGGGTGTTTTGGGAGATTTGTTTACTCCCATACTTATTCGTCCTCGATTGGAAGAAATCTTTGATTATCGGTTCAAGAAAATAGAAGAGATGTTTGGTCGAATAGCTTGATAATCGCTACGACTGATTTACATTTTTATGAATTCTACTCGTCTATTATTAGCTTTTCCGGAGGGGCTTGTGTTGTTGTCGGTAGGTTGATACTCTCCTTTGCCTTCTGTTTGCATTCTGGAGGAAGCGATACCAAATTCGTTGGACAATGTGTTCTTGACAGAAAGGGCTCTTTTTTCGGAAAGTATTTGATTGGCTTTGTCGTCGCCATCGCTATCGGTATGGCCTACAATTTTGATATTCACAGTACTATTTTCTTTAAGTACCTCTGCAATTTCTTTAAGTACACTGAATGATTCAGGTTTTATTTTGTCACTTCCGGTATCAAATTTGATGCCTGTGGTAGAAAATTTGCCTTCAGTGATGAGTTTGCTTCGGGTATCGGGAGCTCCGGAGGCTAGTCGGAAATTGCTGATAAATGATACTTTGTCTTGAATATACCAAGCGAAAGTATGGAATACCAAACGGTAGTCAACATTGCTGGCAAATGCTTTGGGTAAGTCAAATACTTTTGTCTCATCCATATATACTCGTAGTCTGTTTTTTTGACGCCAAATGGATATCTTCACGGAGAGCTTTGAGGGGTCTATCCATTTGTCTTGGCTTTTGTCGTTGGTAATGATGGGTTGGTCATTGGCATCTTTGGTGTAAATGGCTACTTTGCCGGTTGCTTCAAATAATAAATCGATCCAATTGGGTGAGTTTACAGATAGTAAATTGGGATTTAATTTGTTGTCTACAAATCGGATTTGTGTCATGAGTTGTCTGTCGGCTAGTGTAGCCAAATCAAATTCAAGAGTGAAATTTTCGGGTAATACTTTTATATTTTCCGGATAAAAGTCGCCATCGCCAGAAAACTTCAACCAACGTCCTGGTTTGCCGCTCAAACTTACTACTTCTCCACTACCATTGGTATTCCAGTTGACGGGAAAGTCTCCTATGGCCTCTTGCATGAAATCGTCGTAATAGATTACTTTTTCACCGGGAATAAAATCGAATTTTGAGTAGGCACTCATTGATTCTGATTGTCGACCACTTTGAGTCGATTGGGTGCTGACATTTGGGACTTCATTGCTACCTGATTCTTCTTCACTTACTTCTCTGTCTTGTCTTTCTTTTTTTCTTTTTTCTTCACGCTCCTTGGGAGTCATTGCCTCTTCTGCTTTGTCGAGTGCCTTATCAGTTTGCTGGTCTATCTTGTTTTCGATACGTTGATTCACTTTTTGTTTTGCTCTCTCTGCAGCTCTATCGAGTATTCCTTGTGCACCAGAGCTGAAAGGATAAATTACAAAAGCGGATAAAGTAAATGCAACTGATAGTAGTTTAATTGTTTTCATTATGAAAGTTGATTTGTAGTCAAATTTACAATGGACTATCTCAAACTTCAAAATTTTAGTGATAATTAATAGGCAACAAAATGCATAATTGTATATTTACCCTATGACAATGCTGCATTATAGGTCAGTTTGTATTGTGATTACGTTCGTTTTTGTGATACTCAGTTCTTGCCATTCTCGCAAGGCCACGGTGTACAACAGTTCCATGAGCAAAAAGGAATTGGGTAATGAAAAAAAAGAACTTAAGGATACTCATGTCAAAAAAAGCTTACGTCAAGAGATTGATGCATGGTTAGGGGTGCCATATCGTTATGGTGGCAATGATAAAGGAGGTGTTGATTGTTCTGGTTTTGTCAATGCCATTTATTTGTCAGTATATCATGTCAAACTCCCACGTACCTCCAAAGATATCTACAAAGCCTGTCGTAAGATAGAGGATAAAGAGTTGAAAGAAGGCGATTTTGTTTTTTTTGACTATGAAGGCAAGGGGGTATCGCATGTAGGTATCTACTTGTCTGATGGTAAATATGCCCATGCCTCTACTTCTAAGGGTGTATTAATCAGTGATTTGAATAATTTGTATGCCCGAAAAAAATATGTGGGCGCTGGTCGATGGAAAAACTGATTTTTGTACTTAATTCACTTTCGCCAAAATTGAGTTAATTGAAAGAAATAAATTGTGTGTTTAAACATATAATTATACATTTGTACTATGAAAACTATCCTTTATCCCTCCCAAGAGCGTGGTCAAGTAGATCATGGATGGCTCAAAGCCAATCACACCTTTAGCTTTGCTTCGTGGTATGATCCACAAAAAATTCATTTTGGAGCACTTCGTGTGCTCAACGATGACTGGGTGGCTCCGGGTATGGGTTTTGGTATGCATCCCCACGATAATATGGAGATAATCACCATCCCACTCAGCGGCACACTCGCTCACAAAGACAGTATGGGCAATAGTGGAACAATCTCCTATGGCGAAATTCAAGTGATGAGTGCAGGAAGCGGTATTACCCACAGTGAATTTAATCATAGCAAAAATGAACCCGTAAGCCTGTTTCAAATATGGCTTTTCCCAAATCAAAAAAATGTAACACCTCGCTATGACCAAATAGCTTATAACAAAGAAAAAATGAACAATGAATGGTTGCAAATTGTATCGCCTAGCCCCGATGATGAAGGAAGCTGGATACACCAAAATGCATGGTTCTCACTAGGCAAATGGGATGCAGGGCAAAAAACAAGCTATCAAATCAAAGATGCACACAATGGATTATTTCTCATGGTGATTGAGGGCGAAATACAGATAAATGAATCTTCGCTCGCCCAAAGAGACGCTATAGGTATCACAGACTCCACACAAGCAGATATAGAAGTCGTCAAACCTAGTTTTTTGTTAGCCATAGATATACCAATGCATTAATCAGTAGGTACTCCAATCTATATCTTAATACCCATGCAACGAAAAGAATTTCTCAAAACAATAAGTCTGGCTCCTCTACTAGGCGTTATCCAGCCTCTTCAAGCACTCGGCACACTAGCTCAGAGTTGGCCTTCCACACCTAAAATGCCGGTCTTGTTTTTAGGACACGGAAGCCCCATGAATGCGATACAAGATAATGAATTCGTCAAAGGATTCAGAGATATTGCCAGCACTATCATAAAGCCCAAAGTAATACTCTGTATCTCCGCCCATTGGGAAACAAAAGGAACAAAAGTAACTGCCATGAAAATGCCCCGAACCATACACGATTTCGGAGGCTTTCCCCAAGAGCTGCACAAGGTACAATACCCCGCTCCGGGCAGCCCGGAGCTTGCCAAAATGATACAACAGACCATATCCTCCACAAAAGTAGAAGAAGACTACCAATGGGGACTTGACCACGGTGCTTGGTCGGTACTAAAGCACATGTATCCCCAAGCCAATATCCCTGTCGTGCAAATGAGCCTCGATTATACACAAGCTCCTGCATATCACTTTGCCCTGGCACAACAGCTTCAAGCCCTGCGATACAAAGGGGTATTGATAGTTAGCAGTGGCAATATGGTACATAACCTAGCTATGATAGACTGGAAAAATATGAATTCCAATGATTTTGCTTACGACTGGGCCAGAGAAGCCAGCCAAAAATTAAAAGAGTATATCCAAAAATACGACACCCATTCCCTCCTCCACTACCATCAACAAGGCAAGGCACTTCAGCTCGCTATACCAACACCCGAGCATTATCTGCCACTGCTATACACCCTTGCCCTTCGACACCCCAGCGACCATTTACAATTTTTCAATGACAAAGCCGTGGCAGGCTCCCTGACCATGACATCCCTCAAATACCACTAAGTTCCTACCTCAATTATTTATCAAACAGACAATAGTATAGTATCCCAAAACATTATTTGGGGCTGTCATCACACAATCTATAGCATCAGTCGTCCGTCCTTTACAGGGTCCGCTATCGCTCCCGTGCTACGCCAAGGCTTCGCACCGCCTCGTGCCTCGTCGCCTTTCAAGCACGGCAGCCTCCCAGCCTAGTACAAGCTTCAGCAGCCTGTACGAAAGTGTAAGTAGCCCATGATGATGTATGCAGTCAATGCAAAACCTACAAAAGTCCTAAAGCGCATTTCACCATTCAAATATACCAAAATCATCTACCAATAACCATCGCTGGCCGCTGCAACGATCGTAGCGAAAAGCCTGCCAATAGCGTTTCCCCTATACAGGGAGTAGTGGTGGGGATGGTACGAAACCACCACCCCCACCATGCAGTAGGTGTATCGCTCACAGGGAGCTTGTAGCGAAAAGTGTGTCAGCCGCCCATATTCATCCCCAAAATCCATACTACAGCTAGCATTATCGCAAAAAGCTTTAACGAGAAGTTTGCCCCACACTACTTACCTTTGCAGCTATTTTTTTAGCACAATGGCCCACACATATCATATACCCAAGCACTTACACCTCCCAGAAATAGAAGCAGAAATCCTAAAATCATGGAAGGAAAATAAGACTTTTGACCAAAGTATAGCCAACAGAGAAGGCGCTAAAGACTTTGTCTTTTATGAAGGCCCCCCCAGTGCCAATGGAATGCCAGGAATACACCACGTTATATCACGGACTATCAAAGACTTATTTTGCCGATACAAAACAATGGCCGGATACCGGGTACAACGCAAAGCAGGCTGGGATACCCACGGTCTTCCCGTAGAGCTCGGTGTCGAAAAAGAATTGGGCATCACCAAAGAAGATATAGGGCGCACCATCACCGTTGAAGAATACAACCAGAAATGTAGAGAAGCCGTCGTACGTTTCAAAGATAAATGGGATGATATCACCGAAAAAATGGGATACTGGGTAGATCTCAATACCCCCTACATCACCTATCAAAATGAATATATCGAAAGCCTGTGGTGGTGTCTGAAACAGCTTCACCAAAAAGGATTCTTATACAAAAGCGTATCTATACAACCCTACTCACCCGCAGCTGGCACAGGCCTTAGTTCTCACGAATTAAATCAGCCCGGATGCTACAAAGAAGTAAAAGATACCAGCGCCACGGTATTGTTTCATCTGCAAAAAGATGAAAAATATACCTCATTATTTTCTCAGATAGCAGCCGAAACCATTTCGATTATGGCTTGGACGACTACTCCTTGGACGCTACCCTCCAATCTGGGACTTACCGTAGGCCCATCTATTCAGTATGTATTAGTCCATACCTTTAATCCTTACGTGCATACCCCACAGTATATTATCCTCGCCGAGGCACTCCTCTCCAAATATTTCAAACCGGAAGGTGCAGAAATGGATATGGAAGCTTACAGCCCGGAATCAAAGATCGTTCCTTACAGAGTGTTGGCTACCTTCAAAGGCAGTGAGCTGGAAGGATTACGCTACCAACAGTTAATGCCTTTCGATAGCAATAAGCCTAGCCTAAGTGGTGGCGACCCCTTCAGAGTCATCTGTGGCGATTTCGTTACCACCGAAGATGGTACCGGTATCGTACACACAGCCCCTGCCTTCGGTGCTGACGACTACAAAGTAGGACAAAGAAATAACCTGGGTATTATAACACTGGTAGATAGAGAAGGAAAATTTATCGATGGTACCGGTGAATATAGTGGACGATTTGTAAAAAATTATAAAGACGACAAAGACTATATAGATGTCAACGTAGATATATGCGTAGAGCTGAAAAAGAGAGGGCAGGCCTTTAAAGTTGAAAAATATGAACATAGCTACCCACACTGCTGGCGTACCGATAAACCTATTATCTATTATCCTCTTGATGCTTGGTTTGTAAAAACTACCGCCGTAAAAGATAGAATGATTGAACTCAATAAGACCATACAATGGAAACCACGAGCTACCGGCGAAGGAAGATTTGGCAATTGGCTGGAAAATATGGTAGACTGGAATCTAAGCCGTAGCCGTTACTGGGGTACTCCCTTGCCGGTATGGCGTAGCGAAGATGGTAAAGAAGAAGTATGCTGTGGAAGTATCGACGAAATAAAATCCTTGCTTCATGAAGATAGCCCTGAAAAAGAGATAGCCGATGTACATAAGCCTTATATAGATAATGTGATACTAAAATCGCCAACAGGACAAAAAATGTATCGTGAGCCGGACCTGATCGATGTATGGTTCGACAGCGGAGCTATGCCATATGCCCAATGGCATTTTCCCTTTGAAAAGCAAGATGCCACCAAACCACCTGCATTCCCAGCCGACTTTATAGCCGAAGGCGTAGATCAGACAAGAGGCTGGTTTTACACCCTGCATGCCCTTGGTGTATTGCTCTTCGATTCTGTAGCGTACAAAACAGTCGTATCGAATGGATTGGTACTTGATAAAAATGGCAATAAAATGAGCAAACGACTAGGCAATGTAGTAGACCCATTCGACACGATAGGGCGCTACGGTGCCGATGCTACTCGCTGGTACCTGGTCACCAATGCTTCACCTTGGGACAGTCTGAAATTTGATATTAAAGGAATTGAAGAATGTCAGCGAAAGCTCTTCAATACAATGTACAATACCTACACATTTTTTGCTCTGTATGCCAACGTGGATGGTTTTACCTTCAGTGAACAATATATTCCGGTAAAGGATCGTCCTGAAATAGATCGTTGGATCATGTCGTCTTTACAGACATTAATCAAGACGGTACAGTCATCGATGGATGAATATGAGCCTACCAAAGCCGGCCGTGCAATAGATCAATTTGTAGATGAACATCTTAGTAACTGGTACGTACGTCTCTGTCGTCGACGCTTCTGGAAGGGGGAATACGAGTTTGATAAAATATGTGCTTATCAAACGTTGTATGAATGTATGGAAACTTTGTGTAAGTTGATGGCCCCCATTTCGCCATTCTTTAGTGACTGGCTTTTCAATGAGTTAAATAAAGTGACCGCCCGACATCAAGAGAATTCAGTTCATTTGTGTGAGTTCCCTCGCTTGATAATTGATGAAATAGATTTGAATTTGGAAAAACAAATGGAACTGGCTCAGGATGCTTGCTCCCTCTTATTGTCGCTGCGCAAAAAAGCAAATATAAAGGTGCGTCAGCCATTGCAAAAAGCGATAGTACCTATCCTTTCAGAAGAGGTGCGATTTCATTTGATGTCGGCAGAGGAGCTTATCAAGAATGAAGTGAATATTAAGCAAATAGAGTATATCAGTGCAGATAATGATCTGATTAAGAAAAAAATAAAAGCTAATTTTAAAGCGTTAGGGGCACGTTTGGGGGCTTCAATGAAAATGGCGGCCTCTCAGATAGCATCGATGAGTAGCCATGATATTACACAATTGGAGCAGGAGGGCGTTTTCTCATTGTGCATTAATGAGGAAGTGATTCCCATTTCGCTGGATGATGTAGAGATAAGTTCGGATGATATACCGGGGCTTTTGGTGGCAGGTAAAGGTGCACTTACGGTAGCTCTGGATATTAGCATAACTCCTGAATTGGAACAGGAGGGGCTAGCAAGAGAGTTTGTCAATAAAATTCAAAAGCTCCGTAAGGATAATAATTATGAGTTGACAGATAGGATAAAAGTAGTAGTAGAAGATAGTGAATTGTTAAAACATGCCTTAATTCGTTTTAATTCCTATATTTGCGCCGAAATTTTGGCTGATAGTTTGGATTTTGCCCCCTCTATAGAGAGTGGTACTCCAATTGAGGTCAATGATTTGAACATCAATATTTTGATTTCTAAAAACTAATATTATTATGGCTACGAAAAAAACAGTTGCCAAAAAAGCACCCGCAAAATCAGCCGCGAAAGTGGCCACAAAGCCAGCCTCGAAAGTGGTAGCCAAGGCTACAACTAAGGCTACTCCCAAAGCGGCAGCAAAACCAGTCGCGAAAGTGGTAGCTAAAGCTACTCCCAAAGTGGCAAATAAGCCTTCGCCCAAAACGGTAACTAAAGCTACTTCCAAAGCGACAGCTAAGCCTGCAACTAAAGTGGAGGTAAAAGCAGCGCCTAAAGCGGAAGCTAAGGAAGCGCCCAAAACGGAAGCTAAGGCAGCGCCCAAAGCGGAAGCTAAGGCAGCGCCCAA
>DAIUCL010000079.1:0-12194 GCA_036846185.1 Chitinophagaceae bacterium | reverse complement strand
TCCTGCGAGCAGGGTGATAAATTGAATGTATAAACACCAATTAAACCCGGATTTTGCAGTCGAAATTTATTACGAGAGCAAACTGCTTCAAATACAAGCGTTTGCTTGGTTTTTTATCTTTGATATAGCTTGCTATACCTTCTGCTAAAAAATCTTCTCAAACACTTGTCTTAATCTCATTTTGCTCTCTCACTACAATCCCAACTGCAAAATCCGGGTAAACCCGGATTTTCATAAGAGATTTGCTGGAGTAGTGAGTGGCTGTGCAAATATCTTGTAGCACCATTAGGGTATGGAAATGACGCTAGAATTGTAGACGATGAAAACTAGCCCTGATCGCAGCGGTATCCTCTCTCGTAGCTTGCGGAGAGAGAGATACAAGCGGAGAGCAGGAAGTAGCTGAATAGAGTAAAATAGATGAGCTCCGTATTTGTCACTTTTACGCTGGTGAATTAATAACTTCTTTCGACATCGATGCGTTTTAGATTCAAATTAGTAACGGGCGATACCACTAAAGGAAACTTCTCAACGGTGACATAGGAGGAATCCAAACCAAAACCTTTTTCTTCGCTGAGTGATACTTTTTTGAGCATGAAATAAAAGCGCATAATCAAGCGTTCGAATAATGGCAAATCGTTGTCGTGCGATAAAAACTTCTCCATGACGATAAACTGCCAATCACCCGCTACTTTGTTTTTTTGCAGAGAGGTATAGCGACTGGTAATATTGACCTCTTTGTTTTTCACCATATCTTCTACCACCTTTCTAAACATAAGATTAATGCGCTGCTCTTCTCTAAAACCAAGACGGAACTCTATCCTGATGATTTCGTTGGGAATGATAGTTTCTACTACATAATCTGTTCGGTAGGGTTCATCCACTACATCTACATGGATAAACCAGTAGATGTCTGCACGCTTGGGTTTTTTGTTGAGGATGGAGTAAATGATTTTGTGCTCGATCTCTTTGGGATTGTTGGCACTAGTAAGGTAGACCAAGTGGGTTGCATACTTGGGTATAGACAAATCATTGCTGAGCTCCTGAAGGGTATGCATGTAATCATCCATTTTCACAAACTCAACGTATCTGTTTTTGATTTTTCGAGATTTGAACCAGACATACATAATGGCAAACATAAGACCGGCGACCACAAACGTAGCATAGCCTCCATGAGGAAATTTGATGACATTGGCAATGAGGAAGGATATCTCTATGATTAAGTAAATACCCAAAAACAAATACACCCATGCCTTTTTGATGCGCTTCAGTACCAAATAATTGGTAAACAATATAGTACTCATAAGCATCGTCATGATAATAGCCAAGCCATAAGCAGCCTCCATATTGGAGGAGCTTTTGAAATATAGTACGACCAGTACACAGCCTATATACATAAAGAGATTCATGCCGGGTATATACAATTGACCTTTGGCATCGGTAGGATAATTTATTTTCATCTTGGGCCATAGATTGAGCCTGGTAGCTTCACTGATAAGGGTAAAAGAGCCCGATATCATAGCCTGGCTGGCAATAATGGCGGCAAAGGTGGCAATAATAACTCCTGGAAGGATAAACCAGGATGGCATCAGATCAAAAAAAGCATTGACACCCATTTGTTCGATATTGGACTCTGACAAGGTGACTCCTTTTCTATTCGCCAAAAGAAAGGCCCCTTGTCCAAAATAATTGATGAGCAAGCAGGTCTTGACATATATCCACGACATGCGAATATTGGGACGACCACAATGTCCCAAATCGGAGTATAATGCCTCAGCACCTGTAGTACATAGAAACACCGCACCGAGCAACCAAAAACCACCCGGATACTTCGCCAGAAAAGAAGCTGCATACATGGGATTAATCGCTTTGAACACACTGATATATTGCCCGATATTGGTTAGGCCCAATATCGCCAACATCGTAAACCACAAAAACATCACCGGACCAAACATTTTACCAATAGATGCTGTGCCAAACTGCTGCATAAAAAAGAACAGTGAAATAATCAATAATACAATACTGACTATCGTACCCTGCGGCATACCCTGTATGGCAGGTAGCTCCCGCAAGCCTTCAATGGCTGATGTAATGGAGATAGGAGGTGTAATAATGCCATCGGCCAGTAAACTGGCTCCACCTAGCATGGCCGGTACAACCAACCATTTTTTTCGTCTTCGTACCAATGCAAATAAGGAGAAGATGCCACCCTCCCCTTTATTATCAGCTCGCAAAATCAACCATACATATTTCACCGTAGTCTGTAAAGTAAGTGTCCAAAGTATACAAGAGAGACTTCCAATAATCAGCGCCTCATCGATCAAGCGACCTTTGATAATCGCATTGAATACATATAAGGGCGAAGTACCAATATCTCCATAGATAATACCCATCGCTATCAACAGCCCAGCTGCTGATACTTTATTTAAATCCAAATGCTTACCCATGAAGACCGTTTTGAGAGCACAAATATAACAGTGAGATGAATACCACAAACTTTATCCAACATTTTACCTCAGAAATTTGATTCGATATAAATCACTCATTTTTACGTCAAAGCTTCCTCACCGATTATTTTTGATTTTTCTAACAGAAAAAGAATCTCATTTATATCATTATTTCACTACTTTCGAAAAAAACAGACTACATGATTAACCTCAATGAGCAAGAAATACGATTTTTGGACGGTCCCCAAAGCCGATGGCAAGATTTTAAAGTGACTGTTCGCACGGTCATCGATTTTATAAAAGGCTACAGAGTACTTCACTTCGCCGGCCCCTGTGTGACCGTATTCGGCTCTGCCCGATTCGACGAAAAACACCCCAGCTATATACAAGCACGTGAGATAGGTGCCAAAATCGCTAAACTGGGCTTCACAGTCATGACCGGCGGCGGACCCGGTATCATGGAAGCGGCCAACCGAGGAGCTAAAGACGTGAACGGACGCAGCGTAGGCTGCAATATAGAACTACCTTTTGAACAACACCACAACCCGTATCTGGACAAGTGGGTCACGATCAAATACTTTTTTGTCCGCAAAACGCTGCTGATCAAATACTCTTATGCCTTTGTGGTCATGCCGGGAGGATTCGGCACTCTCGATGAGCTATTTGAGTCCCTTACCCTGATCCAAACCGGAAAAATTAAAAATTTCCCCATCGTAGTGTTTGACAAAACTTTTCACAAACACCTCCTCGACTATATCGATACCATGAAAGAGCAAGGAACCATCTCGCCCGAAGACCTCGACCTTATCCTCGTCACCGACGATATCGACGAAGCCGTAGACTTTATCAAAGGTAGTATAGAACGATTCGGTCTTACTTACAAATCCAAATACAAACCCCTCGGATGGCTACTCGAAGATAATCAATGAGAATAAGTAAAACCGATGTATCTCAGCACCCATTTGCCAATAAAATCATAAAGTTTACCTAAAACTCATTGCGATTAACATGTGCAAAACACGAAAAAGCAGATAATATATATAATTATTGTTTATTTGCACTTACACCAAAAATTCTGACATCGAATGAACGCACTAAAGATATTTGGCTTATCAACAGCTCTCATACTCCTCTCTGCCCTCACCACATTTGCGCAGACCGATATAAAAAAAACCAAAACACAAGAACAAAGCCAACCCGGTAACTCACCTACATCTTCTCTTGCCTCCACCCTTCCGGATAATACCGTGAGTATCACCATCCCACGCAATCAAATATCCGACGATATCCTCAGCAAACTCGTACGTAGAGAAAATCCCAATGCTAATGCAACTGAAACACCCAAAGAAGAAAGCTCTGTATTCGGTGGCATGTTCGACTGGGTCAAAGACAAATACTCTGCTATGCTCAACGTGATGCCCGGCCAAATCACCAATGTAATGCTCTACAAATTCATTGAAGAATGGTATGGCACACGCTACCGCATGGGAGGCACCTCCAAATCGGGTGTTGACTGTAGTGCCTTCGTCCAAAATCTTTATCAATACGTATTCAACCAACCACTGCTTCGTACCGCCTGGATGCAATTTGACTCCAGCAACGAAATCATCAAAAATATGAACGAACTCAAAGAGGGCGATCTCGTATTCTTCAAAATCAACTCCTCTCGCATCACTCATGTAGGAGTCTATCTCAAAAACAACTTCTTTGTACACTCAGCCTCCAGCAAAGGAGTCTCTATCGCCAGCCTTACCAGCGACTACTGGTCCAAATACTTCGTAGGCGGCGGACGTGTCAAAAAATAACCCCCATAGACCTCCTCCGAGTCATTTTCACCCTTCTACCTATTTATGTCACCATCCAAAAGTTTTTTTTGGAGCGCATCTTCTTTTACATTATTCACCGACAGTCCTGCTATCCGCTCCAATCCACCTACGCAAGCTCCGGTGTATTTCCACTCCTATCAGGGCTAAGGCTCACCGGCAGCATTCCCTTCATCGGAGACATTCATACTGCGAAGCCCGATCATATCACTCCTATTCATAGAATACACTATTCGCAATCTGCTCGCTTACACTCGGATATACTCATGTAATTTGTACCTCATCGCAGCTATCTACCCCTACCTCCGACTAGCGATAAACAAACGGCTACCTCTCCCACGCTATAGCGTATGTAGTACTTTGTACAAGCAAAATCAATAGCCAAACTCATGAAAATCAAAAAAAACTCTACAAAATTTATAAATAAAAGTTGGTAGTGATAAAAAAAACATTACCTTTGCAGTCCCAAAAATTAAAGGTAGACTATGCCTACAATACAACAACTAGTAAGAAAAGGACGAACAATTATCCGTGCCAAATCCAAATCACGTGCTCTTGATGCATGTCCACAGCGTCGTGGTGTATGTACTCGTGTGTACACGACTACACCCAAAAAACCAAACTCTGCTCTACGTAAAGTAGCCAAAGTACGTTTGACAAACAAAATCGAGGTCATCGCTTATATCCCCGGAGAAGGTCATAACTTGCAAGAACACTCTATCGTATTGATACGTGGTGGTCGTGTTAAGGATTTACCGGGTGTACGTTATCATATCGTACGTGGTAGCTTGGATACTGCCGGCGTAAAAGGTCGTAAACAAAGCCGTAGTAAATATGGCGCAAAACGCGAAAAAGTAAAAAAATAATCGTTTAAAACATACAGCTTCTTACAGAGTAAAGTGGTAATACTTGAAGACATTCTGCCTAGATAAGCTGACATAAAAATTACAACAATGAGAAAACAACAAGCCAAAAAGCTACCTCAAGCACCCGATCCGAAATTTGCAGATCCATTAGTAACCCGCTTCGTCAACTGCATGATGTGGGGCGGCAAAAAAAGCACCTCTCTTCGTCTATTTTACGAATCGCTCGATAAAGTAGAGAAAAACCTTGGCGAACCCGGATACGATGTATGGAAAAGAGCTATGGCCAATGTAGCTCCCGGTGTGGAAGTTAAAAGCCGTCGTATCGGTGGTGCTACTTTCCAGATCCCTACAGAAATCCGTCCTGACAGAAAAATATCCTTGAGCATCAAATGGCTCATCAAATATGCTCGCGACCGCAATGGCCGTTGCATGTCCGACAAATTATCGAACGAAATCATCGCTGCTTCCAAAGGTGAAGGCAATGCCGTAAAGAAAAAAGATGACACTCATCGTATGGCTGAAGCCAACAAAGCGTTTGCTCACTTCAGAGTATAAATATGTACAAATCTATAAACACAAAAAAATCTCACCTCGGTGAGATTTTTTTGTGTTTATACCTTTCCTATCTGCAATAGTGTACGACGAATGATGGGCGACTCATCACCTATTAACAACAACTCCCCCTACTAAGCTGATGTTACACTTTATAATGCTGCTCGGTACCGGACTATTGGATAAAACATTATTCATGAATATCTTAATAGGCAGCTAATAATAGACGCATCCAATACCCATACCAAATATGGATCGACTCAGCGAGCGCGTACATCTCACTATCGGGTTCTCGGCAGCCGGATGGTAGCGGATAGCCCACAGCTTGATCAGGGATATTTTTCGAGACGGATAAGAGCGACCACAGGAAGCTACTTATACGGCGTAGAAAATACCCTGAGCAAGCGAGGACTAGGAGCGAACAGCCGTGCGTGCCCCAAACTATTTTTTGAAACAAAAAAGTAAACAGCATATTTCTACAACCATGTGGGGTACTCAAAGCTCTTGTCCATACGCCTAAAGTCCCCTTTGAGGAGGAGACTTTGAACGATTATTAATTTGGTTAGAGATAATAAAAAAGGTAATACCCGGCACGCACCACACATGCCGGGGGGGAGAATTACCTTTTTAAATAGTTGATGTCCGACAAGGAAGAACGCATGTGCATCGTAGTGCTTGTGGAGTAAGAAGAAGATTGTGAATGATACTTATTATTTGCTGCTGTCGAGGATTGTGATTTTGGAGCAACAGATGAGGCAAGGTAGCTGCAATAGGTCAGAGTAAGAAGGCTAAGTAGTATGGAATGAGACATTTTTATCATGACAGTTCAATTCTGCAACAAATGTAAATCCATATTGCAAGGTCAACTATGTAGAGTTTACGAAGACTGCTGATAAATTTAGGAAACACACTAATGAGTTTGTATAACTTATTCCAACACCTCTATAATGGGCTCACCTATACAAGCATTTGGCATTTGGATATGAAGTAATGAGGAAAGTGTAGCAGCAATATCAGTCATACGTACAAGACGATAACTTATCCCTTTTTTAACTCCCCATCCATACCATAGCAGTGGTATACGAGTATCGTATGGATTCCAGGTGCCGTGTGTGGTACCGGTTTTGGAGTAGGCATCAAGCCAGCCTGGTTTTAGGAGTAGCAAGATATCGCCCGATCGGCCATGCACATAGCCATTGATCGATTTTTCATGAAGTATCTTAGGTATAAGGGCATCGTCCATATCTTCCATATCTACGGCATAATGCACTTCCGGTCGGATTTGCAAATAAGAAATAATGTCTTTTTTCACATCCTCTTTATCGATATCCATACTATCGATGACCGAGTGTTTCAACCACACATAATTTTCACTTATTGCTCTCACCAGGTTAGGGTGTTTGTATTTCTGCTCCAGATGTTTGTTGAGCTGCGGTGTAATTTCCTTTCCAAAAAAGAAACCACCCGGCATTTTATGATCAAGCAGGAAAGCAGGATTATGCGCGACCCCATGATCTGAACTTAGAAACAAGGTATAAGCCCCTTTTCCTACAACTTCGTCCAAATATGTGAGCAGATCGGCTATGGTTTTATCCATACGAGCATAGGTATCTTCAAGCTCTAAGGAGTTTGGGCCGTACATATGACCTATGTAGTCGGTAGAGGAAAAGCTGACACAGAGCATATCGGTCTCACTACTCTGCCCTAGTTTTTCTTTGGCAATAAGTTCTTTTGCAAAATCGAGCAGTATATCATTTCCATAGGGTGTTTTTTTGATATCGGCTAGCCGAAGCTGCGATAATCTATGAGGAAAAGTAGTATTCATTTCGCCCGAAAACTTGCCCTCATAGCTGTTGTTATCCGATACATATTGTGTGTAAGAGTCGACAGGTCTTAGCAGACTCCAATTTTGTTGCATATATTTTTGGGGCAGATTAGAATTATTAAATGAAGTCACCCAGCCTGGTAGCTCTTTCATATAATAGGTACTAGACATAAATACGCCATCACTATCATCCATCCAATAAGCGGCATTGGCAGCATGCCCACCCGGTAGTATCGCTGCCCTATCCTTGACCGAGATTGCAAATACTTTAGATCGAAAATTGGCTGCCAATTTCAATTCGTCACCAATTGTATTTGCCCACAGATTACCGGGACTCATTTTACCTGCACGCTGTGTACCACCTACAGCACTCACCTTATTGTCTTGTGTACAGTAGATATTGTCGCCACTGAGTTTATCAATCCAGTCGTTGCTGGCAATACCATGAAGCGAGGGCACTGAACCGGTGTAGATACAAGCATGGCCGGGTGCAGTGTAAGAGGGCAAATAATTGATAAACGTGTTTTCACAATTGAATCCTTGATTCATTAGTCGTTTGAAACCCTTATCACCATAATGGTGAGCATAACGATATAAATAATCTGTACGCATTTGATCTATCACCACCCCCACGACTAATTTTGGTTTGTCGAATTGCTTTTTTTGAGCAAATAATTGAACGTAACACATAAAAAGAGCCATAAATAGAAACCTCTGTTGCATATAAAATGTATTGATTTGTAAAAATGCCCCCTAAGTATGAATTAACCATTATTATTTAATTATTTTTGTGAAATATTATTATACCAACATGGCAGATTTATTTGAAAAATTCACAAAAAACAAAGGTGCATTAGGACAATACCAAGAAAAAGCCCACGGCTATTTCTCCTTTCCTCGCCTAGAAGGCGAAATATCAAACAGAATGATTTTTCAGGGCAAAGAAAGAATCATCTGGAGTTTGAACAATTATCTCGGACTAGCTAATCATCCCGAAGTACGAAAGGCCGATGCAGAAGCAGCCGCCAAATGGGGGCTAGCTTACCCTATGGGTGCTCGTATGATGAGTGGCAACTCCACAACGCACGAGCGATTAGAAAAAGAATTGGCCGATTTTGTAGGCAAAGAAGACTCCTACCTGCTCAATTATGGATACCAAGGTATGGCCTCCATCGTAGACTCCTTGTGTAGCCGACACGATGTAGTGGTATACGATGCTGAGAGTCATGCGTGTATACTCGATGGACTTCGTATGGTACCCGCTCACCGCTATGTTTTCAAACACAATGACATAGAAGACTTCGAAAAACAAATGGAGCGTGCAACCAAAATGGTTGCCGAAACCGGCGGAGGTATCCTGGTCATCACCGAAGGTGTTTTTGGCATGGCAGGCGACCAAGGCAAACTCAAAGAAATCTGTGATCTAAAATCTAAATATTCCTTCCGCTTACTAGTCGATGACGCACATGGCTTTGGTACCATGGGGCCTACCGGAGCTGGTGTAGGCGAAGAGCAAGGTTGCCAAGATGAAGTAGACGTATATTTCTCCACCTTCGCCAAAAGTATGGCAAGTATAGGAGCATTCGTGGCGGGTGATCGCGATGTCATCAACTATCTACGTTACAATATGCGCTCTCAAATTTTTGCCAAGTCACTCCCTATGCCTATTGTAGAGGGCAACTTAAAACGCCTCGAACTCCTCAAGTCCGAAAATGATCTCAGAGAAAAACTTTGGAAAAATGTAGAATCACTCCAGACCAAACTTACCCAAAACGGATTTGATATCGGCAAAACCGATTCACCCGTTACACCTGTGTACATGCATGGTGGCGTAGCAGAAGCTTCGCAACTGATTTATGATATGCGCGAAAATTACAATGTTTTCTGCTCCATTGTCGTATACCCAGTCATTCCACGCGGTCATATCATACTCAGACTGATACCCACTGCTGTGCATACAGAACAGGATATTGTCGAAACGATTGACGCCTTCAAAGCGCTCAAACACAAACTGGAAAACAAATTATACCCGCAAGAAATACCTGCTGTAGTTTAATCCATTTCAATACGTAACGAATTAAAATAAGCTCAATAGCAAAAGTGGACATCATATGTCCACTTTTGTTTTTGGGGCCTGCACGGCTGTTCGCTACAAGTCCTCGCCGTTCAGGCTGTGTGGCATAGTCGTAGTGGTGGCTCCGTCCCTACGCCCCACTTCTCCTTGTCACACATGCCTTCCCGTCTGTGGGCTTTTCACTACCATCCGGCGTCCGGTACCCGTAGACAGTAGAATACTATCTCTACCTCGATACACAGATTGCGTAATTTATATTTTATTTCTACTATTTCAACCTAGCCTTTTGCAATAATTCCAAAAGGCTTTAGCTAAGTGATTTGGATTTGTAAACGGAATCTCAGTAATACCAATTTAGCAAGCGTTGTAATAAATCATGTGTAGAGCTATATACTTGCTAAATCGATTTGCAGTGCCATTGCAAATTTTGGGTTCACATACAAATACTATCTTGAGAAATGTTAAAAACGCCTTCAAAAAAAAGTACTAATTCCGACTGGAATTAGTACTTTGAAATGACTAGTGAAAAACTAATTATTTTTCATTGACTGCATTGCCTATCAACGGAGTTTTGCTAGGCTCTGAAGGTTTAGGCACAGCAGGGTAGTCTATTTTTACCCCCTCATGTAAACCATTGGATATAGGCATTGGAGCTTGTTTCACTCTACCTTCACCTTCTTTACGGGCAGGTACATTTGGAACTTCAGCCACTACTACAGCCGGGGTTTGAATTATAACTTTTGGTGTAGTGGCAGTTTTAAATTCTTCTGAATTAAGATAGGCATCTCGTATTTTTTGAGCCTCATCTATAGCAGCCTTATTTTGAGCTTGAAGGGATGCTGTAGCTGCTACAAAGACCCCCATTAGAATTATTTTTTTCATATAAAAATGTTTTAATTTTAAAAGAATTGTTTTTATTAGTTTTTAACCATTACAGACATATATCCAAATTCATTTGAATTCCAGTTGGCAGGAGTGGTATTACATACTCCGGCTACCCCAAAATAATATGTTCCAGGCGTTAATCCAGTAACAGTAAATGTCACGGTGTAGGTATTTCGTGAATTTTGAACAGTACGAATACCCCATGTGCCACCTCCCAAAGCTACAACGGGAGTGATCGCGTTGTTAGTATTGTATGCCGGATAAATATTTAAACCATCGGCACCACCAACCGCAGTAGATCCAAGTGTAACAGTTCCTGTAAATAATACAGTTTGAGTAGAAGAGGTAATATTTACAGCAATACGATTATTGGATAGAAATCCTAGTGTATTTGTAGGAGTATTACTCGATGTAGATAATGAAAGCATATCAGCAATAGTACCAGGAGCATTTGCAGACCATGAGGCATTTCCAGATGCATCAGAAGTCAAAATCCTTCCTGCCGCAGCCCCATTTGTCATTCTGAGATTGTTCGTATGGATACCAGCCCATCTATTTGATCCAGTACCCAGTAGCATCGTATTATCCGTACCGGGTATAACATAATTCTCCCCATCACCACCAATAGTGAAGCGAGAATTTTGAACTCCTACACCATCAAGTTGGGTATAAAATTCCGTTGTTCCAAAAGGACCAGTTCTAAGATTCATAGCATAATAACCTGTCGATACTCCTCCCCTATTTAATTGAATAGAGCTGTACCCTCCATCACTTTCAATTCTCATTTGGGTATTTACACCTCCAGAATTTACAGTAAGGGTATCGCGGATAATTGCTTTACCATTTACATCTAATCTACTAGTGGGATTATTATTACCAATACCTACATTACCCAGCGTATCAATTAATAATCTGGCACCTAAAGATTGTTGTTCAATATAAAATTGACCATTAGTAATTCCAAGTCCATTACCTTGACCACCGGTACCTAGCAACCAACTTCTCGGTGTTGTATTACCATTCGTCATACGTAGTAATGCTGTTCTATCCGCACCAGAACCATAATTGGTAAAATCACCCATTATATATTCCCCACTACCTCCAACAACGGATAATTTAGCTGATGGAGATACAGTTCCTATACCCACTCTACCATCACCCATATTCAATGTAAAATACTGATTGAAATTATCCCCAATTTTAAATTTGTGCTCTAAATAATTATAATGCAATAGTGCCATACTATCAGAACTAGCATCAGCTTTTCTCAGAACTAATGCTTTTAGACCAACACTAGAATCTTGAAGAAAAAGAGCTGTTTGAGCTTGATTACCAGTTATTTCAACATAATTCGGCTTAAGTGGATCAGGATTTTTAAATTTCATAAAGTAGCTACCAAATGGACCGGGATCCGTTGAACTATTATAATACAAACCCATAGAGTCATATATCATACTGTTTCCTAAAGAACTTCCATTAGGAGTAAATTTCGGAACAAAATGTGTTGTACCACTCCCGCTGACTAAACCGGCACTTGCGGCTGTAGACCAACTACCAATTCCTGTAGCATCAGAAGTCATAATTTTGCCTACACCCGGGCTACCACCCTGCATTCGGATTTGCCCATTGACATCTAAGGCGGTGGTAGGTGTGATGGTGCCTATCCCAACATTCCCTGCACCATTGATGGCAAGTCGATCGGTATTGTTGGTACCCAATAGCAAG
>DAIUCL010000078.1:0-12247 GCA_036846185.1 Chitinophagaceae bacterium | reverse complement strand
GGCTAGGGAGTGGCAGAGCGGAGGCACGGAGCTACTGCCACGACCATAGCCTGCAGCCTGAGCCACGAGGACTTGAAGCAAAGAGCGGGAGAGTAGATGAAGAATGTGGAGGCGATGCGCTAATGATTTGATTCAAGTTATTAAATGATTTATTCTCATTTGGCAATAGACTACCATATCTGATGGGTATGAAAATATGTCCATTATAGGAAGAATCATCAGCCAGCGAGGATCTGTAGAGAAAAACGACTCAGTCGACCAAGTAGTTTTTGGGTTATTACTCCTTCTCCATAGTACTACAATATAAAATTATCTGTACTTTTACTTCGCCTAAACGTATACATTCAATGTACAAATACCTACACTCTGCCTTTTTAGTATTCTGCCTACTAACCAACGTATGGCATACTAATGCTCAATCGGGCGAAATACTCAGCGACACTATCGTCAGCAAGGCCTCGATCACCTCCGGACGGATGCAACTATTGCTGATGATAGAGCGACAACAAAAAAAAGCCGATGCCAATGATGGAGTTATCGACAAACTCCTGGATATGGATGGTGATTTAGACAAAACCACTCTCATATCACAAGCCCTCTTCACTAAAACCAACCTCATAGTAGCTTATATAGAAAACAATGAAACCGATGATATGGTCAAACGTAAATACCTTGGTAGGGTCATCGACAATCTCAAACTTTTTAATAATGATATTTCGGACGGCGAAGTGGATATACAGTATTATGTCGAACTTTTCGATCATACCTACGGCGTGATTCGCGCTATCAAAAATAATCAACTTCAAAGCTATATTCGTACCCACGTAGGCAAACCACTCTATGCCATTCAAACACTCTTTGATAAAGACAAGCAAGCCATGAATGCACTCATGGAAGGAATGGCCGATAAGCATCCCGAAGTCCTCATCAAAAAAATCAGAAATCTCGCCAATGAAATCTCAGCCGATGTGATCGTAGCCAGAGTAGCTCCCAAAAATCCCAAAATCATTCTCAATTTCGCTACCTCTACCGCTGTAGAACGTGACATCGTGCGCCGTAATACTGACCCCTATGTGAAAACGATTATCAAAATAGCCGATAGCACCAGTACCCCTCTCAAAGCGATCTTCTTCGTAGAAGAACTCTATAAATCATCGATTAGCATAGCTGAAATCAATAAAATCACTGCAGATGAGGAAGCCTACTTCAAAAAAACAATCGCACTCCGAGCCAACTATCTCCAAGGAGACAGACGCAAGATATACGACCGAGAAATGACACATCAAGTATCGCGCTATGTATTCACTATGAACGAACTTCATGATGCCTCAGATGCAGTTCGTTTCAAAATTGTAGACAAACTTACCGCAACAGAACTCTATTACGTGATCGTATACGGTAGCGATGACTTATATACCAGTAGCTTCCTGGGTTGCTACAACCGTCTTATGGCTCGTATCAAACCAAAATCCGGAAGCGAATTTCTATCTCAATTGTCAATGGATAAGTTCCGAACCTTTATCCGACTTTGCGCCAACTATAATACTCTCACACAGTTTCTCACCACCATGAAAAATGATGAGAAAACAAACCTCATGAAACAATTCGTGAGCGATCTCGACCATACCCTCGAAGGCGACCTCGAAGGCGCTACCGATGTAGCCAACTCCTTTGGAAGTATCACCGACACTACGCTCACCCAAAATATTATACAACAAATAGCCAGCGAACGCAAAAAACATGCTACCTCCAAACTCTCTAATGGATACAAAATATACGATATCCTCTATACTATGCTTACTTACAGCAAGGACTCTCTGTCCGCTAAGCTAGGCATACCACCAATCACTATCATGCCCTACACCCAGCTCACCGACGATAGTGGGGTGGTTACTCAGCAAATCTTCTTCTATGGCGATAGCGATGGCAAGGGAGTCTTCAACTCCTTCGTAGGTAGCTTCGGCGCCCCCGACTGGAAAGTATCCCGACAAGAATACTGGGTAGAAATACGCTCCCTCAAAGGTAAGCCTCTCGTGATATATGCCAATAAACCCCTCGACGAACCCGATGATGAAAAAGCACAAAACCTCCTCCACTCCTACCTCGACTCTATGGGTATCACCCCTTCTATTATCATACACAGAGGGCATAGCTATCATCTACCCTCTACCCTCGATCATATCAACTATGGGCACAAAGTAGTCATACTCGGCGCCTGCGGCGCCTACCAAAATCTATCGGCCGTACTCTCACAATCCGAAGATGCGCACATCGTATCGACCAAGCAAATAGGTGCCGGTAAAATCAATGGTCCCATCATCAGAGCATTCAACCAGCGCCTACTCGAAGGAAAAGATATCGACTGGGTGCAAATGTGGGCACAACTAGGCAAACAATTCAGCACATCGGCCGATACCAAAAAACTCTTCGACGATTATGTTCCCCCCTACAAAAATATGGGGGCACTCTTCCTCAAAGCCTATCGCCGATATACCCTACAAGACGACTCCAAACATGTAGATGAGTGGAAACCTCAAGAGCCCGGCGAAGATGCCAGCCCCATTAAAACTCCACAGCTTTCACCCACTCAAATAGACCGACCCGAAAACAAACAAGAAAATATACCCGAAGAAGCCCCTATCGAAGAGTAAAATCAAACCTACTATACCTACGACCTACTTAACTTATAATACTCTGATCTCCACCCCAAACGTATCGTATGAATAACACGACTACCAAACTCTGTGAAGCCTGCGGCAAAAAAGTACACGGGCGCAACGATAAAAAATTTTGCAACGACTACTGTCGTAATTTCTACCACAATCAACAACGCCTACCCGAATCCTATACCGTCAAATATATTATCGCCACCCTCAAAAAAAATCGTGACATACTTCGACTCACACTCGCCAACGAAGAAATGCTCAAAACAACCAAAGCACGACTCACAGATCGGGGCTTCAACTTCCAATATATTACCCATCTGTACGAAAACAAAAAAGGTAATATCTACTACTTCTGCTTCGAATACGGCTACCTACCTCTCGACCACGACTGGTACCTTATCGTAAAACGCCAAAGCGACAAAACAAACTAAAATCTGTAGTACCTTTGAACAAATATTGCCCTTGAGAGGAATAGTATACAAATCGACCGGTAGCTGGTACATCATCAAAACCCAAGAAGGGAAATTTAGAAATGCACGTATCAAAGGAAAATTCAAAATTGACAAAGAAATTACCTCTACCAACCCCATCGCCGTAGGCGACGAAGTAGACGTAGATATGGAAGATGAACAAGAAGATACCCTCATCATCACCGCCATACACCCTCGCAAAAACTATATCGTACGCACCTCTCCTCACAGCAAATACCAAAAACACATCGTCGCTTCCAACCTCGACCAAAGCATTATCATCGCCACCCTCAAAGACCCCAAAACCTCCCTCGGATTTATCGACCGATTCCTTATCACCTGCGAAGCTTATCATATACCTGCCGTCATCCTTTTCAATAAGTCTGATCTGCTCGATACCGAGGCACTCGATGAGTACCACGCCATCCATCACCTATACACCTCCCTCGGCTACACCGTACATCTCCTCTCTGCCGAAAAAAACACCGGTCTCGATATCCTCGCTCCTTTACTCCATCACAAAACCAGCCTCTTCACCGGACACAGCGGTGTAGGCAAATCCACCCTAATCAACTACCTCATCCCTCACCAAGAGCTCCGCACACAAGAAGTATCCGAATGGAGCGGCAAAGGCTTGCATACCACCACCTTTGCCGAAATGTACGATCTACCTCAAGGTGGCAGCATCATCGATACACCAGGCATCCGCGAGCTAGGCATCGTAGATATACCTCGCTCCGAACTCTCCGGCTACTACCCCGAAATGAAAAAGCTACTCAATCACTGCAAATACAACAATTGTAGCCACATCAACGAACCCGGATGCGCCATCAAGCAAGCTCTCCACGATGGTCAAATACACGAACTCCGATACATCAGCTACCTCAAAGTATTCGATACCATCTCCGAAAAAAATTATTGATATCATCCCCTCGTTTGTCGCTAATCTTACGGTATAGAAAAATGCATTTGGAGCCGGACTAAGTAATTCTATTCAGCCACATCTAGCTATCCGCTTGTATCTCTCTCTTCGCAAGCTACGAGAGAGGATACCGCTCCTATCTAGGCTAATTTTCATCGTCTTATTCTCTATCATCAATCAACCCCCGCACAAAGGCCATACACCTTCAATACCCAATAAAATAGCGTGTAATGCATGCCCTATACACACCTTTCTATTGCAACAGCTAATCTACTTTAAGTGGAAAATACGACTCTTCTATATCAAATGCCTTCAGCGATATCAATGGCTTTTTGGTATATGGAATCCATTGATCTTTGTATGGCTTACAAGCCCCTCTTTTGGTACGCACCACATGCATCTTAGCAGTGTTGAAATTCACTTCTGTCAGATTCAATTCTGCTTGCTCTATCGTAGCACATTCAAGTACTACACTATTATTACTCTCACTCACACCGATCAGCATCCACTCATTGTTCTGAAATCGAAAGGTATGCTTGCGAACCCAGCGAGTACTACTACCACCATAGTGGTTGATATGCATCACATTTTTATTGACTTTAATACCAGAAAAAGGATCGCCAAATACGCCCCCACATTCTCTACACATAATCGCTTTTTTATTGTGCGACTGCAAGGTGTAACCACCTTTACTGCCTTGCAATATCACTAAGCTACGCTCGCACATCGCACCCGTGGCATCATCGCCCTGCTCCGTGGATGAAGCGAGCACCAGTATCCAATCTGGTATGCCATCCGCATTAAAATCCGTCTGCACCGAATCCAACAAAAAACCTCCTTGAGGTACAAAATCTCTGTGCGACTTGCCCTGAGCTCGTAGATTCCATTCGGGGCACTGAGCCTGCAAGCCAAGCTGTGCAATGAGTAATCCTACGGATAGAATAATCTTCTTCATACCGCAAATTAATAAAAAAAACCTGCACCGGGCAAGTACAGGTTTTTTGGGGGCTTGTGAAACAACACTAAAACATCAACGAGTTGATCCGCTTCGGATCATGATTGCTACACAATATATACACAAAATAGACACCTTATTCATTCACCCTTTATCTCTATCGGGCTTTCATTATCTAATTCGATATCCCCGTACATTTTGTTAGCCCCTAAATGGAATTTATTATATATAGCGGTAAAAGAACATATTTTGTAGACAAACAACAATATTTTGAACAGTATGTGATCCATCTTTTTCAAAACAAGTAGCGCTATGCACACTATTCGTATCCTGTCATACATCGAATCATTGGCTACTATTTTAGCACACGGCAGCCGGATGGTAGTGAAGAGCCCACAAGCGAAGAGGCTAGCGAGGCCATGCAGAGAGGAGCGTAGGAACGAAGCTACCTCGATGCATAGGCATCGCAGCCTTCTTCGCTGAGGACTCGCAACGGACAGCCGTGCATGCCCCAAAAAACAAAAAACGCCCCCAAAAATCTCTCCTATGGGTTCGTTACATACACTATTTTGATTTTTTATTGCTTCTCCCCTTGTGTATGTGTATCTTTGTGCTCCAAAAAATTACACAATACGATATAGCTATGACTTGGAAAGCGTACTTTACATCCTCAATAGGCAGAAAACTGGTAATGTCATTAACCGGTATATTTTTAATCACCTTCCTGATAGTACATGCAGGTGCCAATAGTTGTATATTCCTCAACGACCAAGGAGCCACCTTCAATAGTGTTGCTCACTTTTTGAGTCACAACTGGATTATCCGCTTTTTGGAAATCGGACTTTTTGCGGGCATCATACTCCATATCGTGCAAGGATTCCTGCTCTGGAGTGCTAACAATGCCAAGCGACCTGTAAAGTATGCCGTAAACCCCGGCAATGCTACCAGCCCCTGGTACAGCCGCAGTATGGGCTTACTGGGTAGCCTCATCCTCATCTTCCTTGTGATTCACCTTTCGCACTTCTGGCTCGATACCAAGATCAATTTGTATGTAACCGGTGGCGAACACAATATGTACGAAGAGATGAAAGAAGCCTTCAGCAAGGAGTGGGTGGTCATCATCTACATCCTCGGTGTCATCTCTCTTGGCTGGCACCTTATACATGGCTTTGCCTCCGCTTTCCAATCCATTGGGATCAATAGTCCCAAATATAATCCGCTCATCCGCAAAGCAGGCTATATCTACACCATCATTATCTGCTTGGCATTTATCATGATGCCGGTAGCCTTGTATTTGCAATGGTTGGACTAAACTCATTTATTGAAAAAAAATTTATCTCTTTATCTATATGATTAAAAGCAATATACCCGCCGGCGAACTCTCCAAAAAATGGAGTACTTATAAAAGTACATGTAAACTCGTAAACCCTGCCAACAAACGCAATATGGAAATTATTGTAGTAGGTACCGGGCTTGCCGGAGCTTCTGCCGCTGCCTCTCTGGCCGAAATGGGCTACAGTGTCAAAACGTTTTGTTTTCAGGATAGTGGCCGTCGTGCTCACTCCATCGCAGCTCAAGGAGGAATCAATGCTGCCAAAAACTACCAAAATGATGGCGATAGCGTATATCGACTCTTTTACGATACCATCAAAGGTGGTGACTACCGCGCTCGCGAAGCCAATGTACATCGCCTGGCCGAAGTCAGTGGTAGCATCATCGATCAGTGTGTGGCTCAGGGTGTACCTTTTGCTCGCGAATATGGCGGTCTCCTTAGCAACCGTTCCTTCGGTGGTACTCAAGTACAACGTACTTTCTATGCTGCCGGTCAGACCGGTCAGCAATTGCTCCTAGGCGCATACTCCGCGATGATGCGTCAAGTAGCCCTGGGCCAAATCAAAGAATATAACCGTCACGAAATGCTCGATGTAGTCACTATCGATGGCAAAGCACGTGGTATCATCGCCCGAAACCTCGTCACTGGCGAAATCGAACGTCATGGCGCTCATGCCGTACTACTTTGTACAGGCGGCTATGGCAATGTATTCTTCCTTTCTACCAATGCGATGGGTAGCAATGTAACTGCCGCCTGGAAAGCCCACAAAAAAGGAGCTTACTTCGGCAACCCTTGTTTCACACAGATACACCCTACTTGTATCCCCGTCAGTGGCGACCACCAGAGCAAACTCACCCTCATGTCCGAATCGCTCCGCAACGACGGGCGTATCTGGGTACCCAAACAAAAAGGCGACAATCGCAAACCCAACGAAATACCCGAAGAAGAACGTGACTATTACCTCGAACGCAGATATCCTGCTTTTGGCAACCTCGTACCCCGCGATGTGGCTAGCCGTGCAGCCAAAGAGCGCTGCGATGCCGGCTATGGAGTGGGCGCCAGCAAAATGGCCGTATATCTTGACTTCGGTCACAACATGCGCGAAAAATACGGCCGTGCCGAAGCCACCAAAAAAGGAATCACTAACCCTAGCTACGAGCAACTCACCCAACTCGGAAGAGAAGTACTGAAAGAAAAGTATGGCAACCTCTTCGATATGTACGAAAAAATAACCGGCGAGAACCCTTATGAAGTACCCATGCGTATCTACCCCGCTGTGCACTATACCATGGGCGGTGTATGGGTCGATTACGAACTCATGACTTCTGTACCTGGGCTATACGCTCTCGGCGAAGCCAACTTCAGCGATCATGGTGCTAACCGCCTCGGTGCCAGTGCCCTCATGCAAGGCCTGGCCGATGGCTACTTTGTCATCCCTTACACCATCGGCAACTACCTCGCCGACGAAATCAGTACACCGCGTATCAATACGAATCAGGCTGCCTTCGAAGTAGCCGAAAAAGCAGTCAAAGAACGTATCAATCACTTCCTCAATGTGAAAGGTACCCACAGTGTAGACTACTTCCACAAAAAACTGGGCAAAATCATGTGGGACAAGTGCGGTATGGCTCGCAACGAAAAAGGTCTGAAAGAAGCTATCCAAGAAATACGTCAGCTCCGCGAAGAATTCTGGAAAGACGTACGTGTACCCGGCTCAGCCAACGAACTCAATCCTGAACTCGACAAAGCCGGACGCGTAGCCGACTTCCTCGAACTCGGCGAACTTATGTGTATCGATGCACTCAATAGAGAAGAAAGCTGTGGTGGTCACTTCCGTGAAGAGTACCAAACCCCCGATGGCGAAGCACTCCGACAAGATGACAAATATATGTATGTAGCCGCCTGGGAATACAAACCCGACAATCAATGGACACTTCACAAAGAAGACCTCAACTATGAAGTGATCAAACCATCACAACGTAATTACAAATAATACAAACAAAATCTATCCACAATGGAACACAAACATATCAGTCTTAACCTCAAAGTATGGCGTCAAAAAAACGCTCAAGACAGTGGTCACTTCGAATCATTTAAAGTAGACAATATCTCTACCGAAATGTCCTTCCTCGAAATGTTCGATGTACTCAACGAACGCCTCATCACCGAGGGCAAAGAGCCCATCGCCTTCGACCACGACTGCCGAGAGGGTATCTGTGGTATGTGTAGCATGTACATCAATGGCCGTGCCCATGGCCCATGGAAAGGCACCACCACATGCCAGCTTCACATGCGCGCCTTCAACGATGGCGAAACCATCACCGTAGAGCCCTGGCGTGCCTCCGCCTTCCCTGTACTCAAAGACCTCACGGTAGACCGCAGCGCCTTCGACCGCATACAACAAGCCGGTGGCTACGTCAGTGTCAATACCGGCAACGCCGTCGATGGTAATGCCCTACCTATCGAAAAAGATAGTGCCGATGCCGCCTTCGCTGCTGCTGCCTGTATAGGATGCGGTGCCTGCGTAGCCGCCTGCAAAAACGCCAGTGCCATGCTCTTTGTATCGGCCAAAGTATCCCAATACGCCCTACTACCGCAAGGAGCTCCCGAGCGCAAAAGCCGTGTAGTAAACATGGTAGCCCAAATGGACAAAGAAGGCTTTGGCGCCTGCACCAATACCGGTGCTTGCGAAGCCGAATGCCCCAAAGAAATCTCACTGTCCAATATAGCGCGACTCAATCGCGAATACCTCAACGCACAAATGAGTCTGTAAAGACCATCCACCTTATTCATATTCACTAAAAGGACTGTACACACAGTCCTTTTTTTGATTTCAGCACCTACCTCTTCCATAATACACCATAGTTTCAGCACTTGGGGCTGTCATCCAGGTACGCTGCTCATCCATCCACCCGTCCCCTCTGGGGTACGCTATCGCTCCCGTGCTACGCAGAGCTCCGCACCGCCTCCTGCGTCGGCGCCCGCCGGGCACGGCAGCCTCCGAGCTACACAACATCAGTCATCTACAACATATCATATCTTCAATTCCATTGTCTTCAGGGGGCTATGAAGATTTGGTTAATTCCTTGAATTACAACAAGATGAATAAAAATATAAATTATATTGTGAGCATTAAATACAATACAACATGAAATCATTATTGCTCATTATTCTAAGTTGCTTGATAAGTGCAATAACTACACAAGCACAAGAAATCACCTTTCAATCAGAAGTGTACGACTATGGCGATATAGAACTAGGTTCGGACGGCATGAGTACTTTTACCTTTACCAATACTGGCGAACAACCCCTAATTATTATGGATGCAAAATCTACTTGCGGATGCCTCGTTGTGACCTATCCCAAAGATCCTATTATGTCCGGACAAACAGTTGAAATAAAAGGTCGTTACGACACTAAACGAAGAGGGCCCTTTACCAAGTATATCATCGTTACCACCAATGCCAAAAACAATTCCGTTGTTCGTCTAAAAATATCGGGACGTGTATTGGACAAAAAGGAAGAAATGGATACGCAGGATGGCACCATCAACTTTTTCGAACGATAGCCGGTAATTTTTTTCGAAGTCGAACGCATATACAAAAACTGCCTGTGAGTAGGAGCAATGTACAAAAAATTGTACTCTGTATCTATACTATATCGGCCATTATGTATTATATTGCAATATTCAATCGATCCCGCACCAAAGGGCAAGTAGCAGACTCACACAATGAATATACATCATATAGAAAACGAACTGATAGATCAATATATCTACGACGAATCTCCCCGACCATGGATTATAGGATTTAGTGGAGGGAAAGATAGCACCATGCTATTACAATTAGTATGGAATGCTCTTACAAAAATTGATACCCTTTTTTTAAAAAGGAAAGTGTATGTTGTATGTAATGATACCTTAGTGGAAAACCCAAGAATTGTAAAGTTCATAAATAAAACACTCGAAAAAATACAATCGGAAGCGAATAAGCAAGGATTGCCAATAGTGGTACATGAAACCACACCAAAACTGGATGATAGCTTTTGGGTTAGATTAATTGGATTGGGTTACCCTGCACCTAACAAATTTTATAGGTGGTGTACAGAGCGATTGAAAATTAACCCTACCACCAGATTGATAAAAGAGAAAATAAGTGAAAATGGAGAGGCTATAATCTTATTAGGTACGAGAAGCGATGAAAGTTCCAACCGAGCAGCATCAATAAAACGACATGAAGTAAAAGGACAACGTCTGCGAAAACATCCACTACCCAATGCCTATGTATATACACCTATAAAAGATATTACTACCAATGAGCTATGGCAATACCTAAATCAAGTAAGACCGCCTTGGGGCGGAACGCATAAAGAATTAGTTACGCTTTACCGCAATGCCAATAGTGGGGATTGCCCATTGGTAATTGACGACACAACACCAAGCTGCGGAAACAGCCGCTTTGGTTGTTGGGTTTGTACCGTTGTCAACAAAGACAAATCAATGGAAGGACTGATTGAAAACGGTGAGGAATGGATGCAACCATTGGCAGACATCAGAAACTTTCTGATTGAAACAAGAGACAACCCAGAAACTTATAGGGAACAAAGAAGAAGGAACGGAGAAATTAAAGAAGGTACATGGGGGCCTTACAAATTTGAAACTCGAGTAGAAATTTTAAAACGAATACTGAAAGCACAAAAAATAATTCAGGCAACAGAAGGTATTGAACTGATTACTCATCAAGAAATGGTATTAATTCAATATCACTGGTTCAGAGATTCGTTTTTTAAAATAAAAGTTTCCGATATTTACAACAAAATATATAAAACCAAAATCGACATGAGTAAACAGGAAGAAAAATTCAAACAAGAATCCGACCTGCTTAAAAAGTCTTGCAAGCAAGAACCCAAAGATGTAGAGTTGATTCAAGACCTTTTGGCTTTGCAAAAAACCAAAACCTTGATGATACGCAAAAGAGGATTGCAGTCGGATATTGACAACCGCTTGAATCAGTACATTGAAGAATTAAAATCTGAAAAATATGAAGCCAAAATTTGAATTAGTTGATGCAGGTTGTTTGATGCTTGAAAAAAATGATGGCAGATGGATAATAGAACACCCATCGAATGGCTACATGCAGACCTCATCGAAGCAATGGGATGTTATTATCGAACACCCTGAAGAACCACATCGAGAACCATTGAAATTTTTGGGTTCATTTGAGACTATGAGAAGTTCAATTAATTTTATCAAATTACAACTTGAAAAAGGTATCGGATATTTCAATGCAACGTCTCTTGAAAATCAATTTTATAATAAAGACTACTCTCACAAATGATAATCAAAGAAATTGAACTGTATAACTTTCGTATCTACAAAGGCGAAAATACAATTGACTTAACCAGCGAGGGTAAGAAAAATATCTTTGTAGTTAGTGGAAGAAACGGTTTTGGTAAAACTACTTTTTTGATGTCAATGGTTTGGTGCTTGTATGGAAAAAATATGCAAGAGGTTGATGACCTATACAAAAAAGAAATTGTTGACCAAGGTGGTTACAGCAAATACATTGTAAACTCACTTAACCGATTGGCAAAGGCAGAAGAAGATTACAACTTCCATGTTTCCATCACATTCAATAATGTAAATATTCCCGAAGTGCCTTGCAAAGAAATTGTAGTTAAGAGGAGCTACAATGCTAAAACCAGTGTTGCAGAAGAAGTAGATGTACTCATTGATGGCTATCCAAGTGAATTAGCAAAAGAAGTTGGACAAGAAATTTTCATTCGTGAATTTATTATGCCGATTGAGATTGCGAAATTCTTCTTCTTTGATGCTGAAAAGATTGTGAGTTTAGCAGAAGTAAACACAGCCGAACAACGCAAAAATTTAAGCCGCGCTTACTC
>DAIUCL010000077.1:0-12372 GCA_036846185.1 Chitinophagaceae bacterium | reverse complement strand
TCTGTATCTGCTCACGAGGTATGCCTTGTTGATGTGTCATGTTGATTATAAAAATTACACTTGTTACTATATTTTTCGATTGGTTTTGCCTATCTTCGATTGATGGAAGAAAGTGAGGTTTTTTCACAAACTGACGTTGCTTGCAAATTAAAACAACGCAATGGTTACAAAAAAGAAAAATACGAGACGATGCTTTACTTCCTTTTGGAAGCGTAAAATCTTTGGATTGTATTTTGCCGATGATAGTCCACCTTAACACTTTTGGCTGAATGAAATATGTAACTTTAACTCAAAACCAAAACATTATGTTTTACAAAACACTTTTAATAATATCAATTTGCTTAACAATGATCCTTTATAGCCAAGCCCAATACCAAAGTATATTTGGGCAGAACTCTACTCAGTGGGTTTTTGAATGGCATAATTTAGGCATTGATGAACAGGACACTATTTATGTTGAAAAAGACACGGTAGCTTTCGGACATAATTGGAAAAAAATTATGGTTACAAGATACCAACAACAATTCAATGGTGGCCTATTGCGAGAAGACACAACTATTGGCAAAGTTTGGTATAAAGGTCTTAAATTTCAACAAAGTTCAAGAGACACGACACAGGTAATAGTATTTGATTATTCTTTAAATATCAATGACACTTTTGACATTGGCAATGGTTGGTCAGCGTTTCAATCAACAACAACTGAAAACACAGTTGACAGCATATATTATCTAAACGGCAAAAAATATATTAGATTTAAGGGTTTATACTCGCCAGGTGTACCTCCCGAAAATTATTTGTTTATAGAGGGAATAAGTGGAAATTTAGGAATCTTATGGAAGGCAAGTAATGTAGGAGGATTAGGAACACCTTATTTACTCTGCTCTTACAAAGATGGAATAAAAACAAGCTATGTAAACCAGAGACACAACGGCAACTGTAATGTTTTTGGTGCAAATAATCTCAATGATTACGAAACACTTTCAAAGTTGATTAGCATTTTTCCAAACCCAGCTTTCAATGATTTATATTTTGAATTAAGCGATGGATTAAAAGTAGAAAAAATTAATGTGTTCGACTTACAGGGAAGGCGAATTTTCATTCACGGCAACAACAGAAATATTGATATATCTCCTTTGAGTTCAGGTACTTATTTCATTCAATTTATAACAATTGACCACTTAAAAATCAACAAAAAAATTATTAAATATTAAAACGAATTACAATGAAATCAATAAGAATAATGAGCATTGTACTGCTCACAATAATTACAAACAATTTAATGGCACAAGATGCCAACATAATAATCGGACTACGTTCACAAAATGTGTTGGAAGACATTCAGCACTATGGCGATTATGTCGTACCCACTTTTGCGGATGCAGATATAAATGCAGTCTTTGCCAACTATACCATTTACAGTATGGAGCAAACTTATCCTGCCTCACGTTTCCCACATATGCATAGATATTATACTCTAAAAAGCAATAACCTAAACCTAATAAGTGATTTACAAAATCTCAACAATCCAAACATTCCCTATTCAGAAATTGCACCGCAAGGTGTACTGACCTATACACCCAATGATTATGGTACGAACTGTAATGGTAACGCTCGTGATTTAGATTTAATTAGGGCTGAGCAAGCTTGGGATATAACTAAAGGTGACCCAAATATAGTAATTGGCGTAACTGACACCAGGTATGATTTAACTCATAATGATTTTCAAGGCAAAATTGACACAGTGAGAAGTAATACAAACTTTGGAGGTTATCACGGACAAATTGTGGCAAGTATTATTGGTGCTAAAACAGATAACAGTATAGGAATTTCTTCTATCGGTTTTAATTGTAAACTTGACTTATCTACAATGTGGGCAAATAATAATGAAATGTTAGAAATATCTCGATATGGAAGACGAATATTAAACGGGAGTTGGGGCTTTGGTGATTGTTCTTTTCATAATAGCGTTCAAGCGATATATGATGAGATATACGAAAATGGTACTATCGCCTGTTTTGGCGCTGGAAATGGCTATCAACATTGTAATTTCGGTTATATGTATCCTGCCGCTTACGACCATAATATTTAAGTTTCTTCGGTAGGTAGTATCGTTCCTTATGGTCAAAAATCTTGGTGGCCTGGGCTAACAGATTCTATCTATTGGAATATGAAAGACGTACACGAAAATGTAGTAGGTGCAATGGACACAACTGGCAGTGTGGTTCATAAAACGGAAGTCCATAATCATAATGATAAAGTTGATATTGTTGCACCGGGTTATACCGTTACAAGTCTTGCTGATAATCAGGTCATTATTTGCGAAGGTGCTTATGGGACTTCTTTCGCCTCACCATTAGTTGCAGGCACTTGTGGACTTATGCTTTCGACCAAACCCTGTCTTACTCCTTATCAGATGGAGTGGATTTTGAAAAACACGGCGCATAATATTTACAATATTCCCGAAAATGTGCAGTACTTCGGTCACCCCTATTCAAAAAGTAGCGTCAAAAAATATTCAAATTGACTTAATAGATTAGGCACGTTATGATGTGGCAATGCGAGATAGTTATATGGATATGTGTGATGAACCAAACAGTCAAGCTATCATTGACCCAAGAGAAACCAACAACTGGCTTAGCCCTGATATTTGGAACAGACAACAACAAGACGGAATTACCACTCCGCAAAATGCAGAGTATTTTGTATCAGATTCCAATTACGTTTATGTGCGTGTACGGAATGTGGGTTGTATTGCTACTCCTGCTAATATGAAACTTAGAATGTATTGGACTAAAGCAAGTACAGGAGAAGATTGGGATGCAGATTGGACAACTACCAACTTTACCAATCCTCAAACGAATAATACATTTCCAGCAGGACGTGAAATTACGCAAACGCCTATCGATATTCCTGTTTTACAACCTGGCGATAATACTATCATAAACAGAGGTTGGCGACCTGTTAGCCCCGAAAGCTATGACACGACTGCCAATACCGTAGATGTATGTTTACTGGCTCGTGTTGAAGAAACAACTACCCACCCATTTGGCATGACACACCCCGAATTATTTTTTGGAGACCCTGGCTACCAAGGTGTAAACAAAAATGTAAACAACAATAATAACATTGTTACAAGAAATTTGAGTGTAGTCAATTTTAACCCGAACAATAAAAAAATTCACCATATTTTGGTTGGCAATGTAGATGTCGATGCTGAACACGATTTTGATTTTCAGTTTATCAATGAGCGAACAATCAATCCTCATTTTTCGGGCGATTTATCTCAGATAGTTACTATTGAAGTCGGGTTGGGAGAACTTTTTGACCGTTGGGTATCTTCGGGTATGCAAGGAACATATGCCGAAGTAAACGAATCAAACAAGTCGGTAATTTTCAATGGAAGCGAAACGATGCTTTTACAAAATATAACGCTTGAACCGAACGAAAGGTTAGGCGTTACAATTTCTTTCGAGCATACTGGTGCTGAATCGGAAATTCCACATTGGGTACACTTCAGACAACTTACAAGAACAGCCGAACCTGAAATTTATGGTAACGTAAGTTTTAGAGTAAATGCTACTATTAATTAAGATGGCACAAGTAACAAAAAAGAAGATGACGAAAAGACGATAAATATTGTAATCTATGATAAGCATTTTGCCATTTATCCAAACCCTACAACAGATAAATTGAACATTCAATATCTCTCCAATTTAAACGATTTTATTTCTATAAAACTGTTCGACCTAAATGGTAGAATAATTTCAGAGAAATCAATGAAAGAAATCTCACAATATCAAATTGAAACGTTTGATGTTTCGCAATTTACCAACGGAGTTTATCTTATTGAAATTCGTAACGAAAAAGGTGATCCGAAACATTACAAATTCACTAAACGATAGAAGGATAGACTGCAAGCAACATTGCATAAAACGCAATGGCGGCAGACGTTCTAACCCACCGTCCCCAATAAAATACTTTGAAAAAAATAAGCATTTTATTGGGGACTACTTTATTGCTTCGTAGTAACTTCACACAAAACCCAAACACTCTGCTCCGAAAACCGCCACAGCGTATATGCTCACCGTTAGCTGTAATCCCAAGAGACACCCTACGAACATTGACAGACCGACAAAAAACGACAGAAATGCCAACGCTTCGTAAAATTATAAGAGGTGCAAGCCGACATACAAAGCTCCCCCTTCCTACGTATGGCACCTGTTTTTTCTGTATCGTTTCTTTCTACTCATACTCCTTATGGTTTATGGTGATTTAATTCATTGTTGGTTTGTAAATTCACCTCATTTTTTTGCTATTCGATTGAAAATATCTATCTTCGAATGATGCTAATCATTCAGTCTTTCAAAGACTGACATTACCATCAATGCTAAAAACAACAACCTGAATGTTGATGAAATGAATGATGCCAAAATATATGTACCATTATTAAAATCTTCCTTTGATAGTTTTTTTGAAGCACCAAAAGAAGCTTGGGAAGATTTTGCCGACAAATGCAATGTGGTTTTCTTCAAGAAAGATGAAATAATAAAAATGCAAAACACAAGCGAACGCTATTTTTACTTTATCATCACTGGAAGTGTTGGTATATTCCTATGGAAAGAAAACAACTTTGTGTGTCTTGATTTTGCCTTTGACGGTCATTTTTGTTCAGATTATATGTCTATACTTATAAAACAACCAACACCATTACAAATGGTCGCTTTAGAAAATACGAAGATGTTAAGAATGACTGCTAAAGTTTATGATTCCATTACACAAGAACCTATAGGAAAAGTGCTGCGGTTAGTAGCAGCCGAAATGTCATTTGTAGGCAAACAGCAACAACAAATTGAATTGCTTACAAAATCTGCTAAGGAACGGTATGAAACCTTATTGCAACAGTTTCCTGGTATTCAGAATCGTATTGCACAGAACCACATCGCTTCTTACTTAGGTATTACGCCACAAAGTTTAAGTAGGATAAGAAGGCAGTTGAAATGATATTTTACCTTATGGTAAAAGCTATCACTCAAGTTAGCTTGAACTTTGCATCATTGTTTAATTAAAACTATTCTGAGATGCGATTAACACTAAATTGTACTTACTTATTAATTCTATATTTTTTTACACCCAATAAAATTGCTATGGCTCATTCCAATCAACAAGAAAATTTTCAAAACATCCTAAATAAAACCGTTGACAATAAAAAAGTGTTTGGAACATCTTTTGCCTTCAAAAAAGACACGTTAACTTGGTATGGTTCATCAGGGAATATGACCATAGACCAACCTTACTTTATAGCAAGTACAACCAAACTTTTTACAACGGCGATAATCATGAAACTAAGGGCAGCAGGCAAACTAAGTCTTGATGACAAAATCAGTAAATACCTTGAAAAATCTATTTTATCAGGATTGCATATTTACAATGGAAAAGACTATTCGCAAGTTTTAACCATTAAGCATTTACTTTCCCACACTTCTGGACTGCCTGATTATTTTCAAGGCAAAGGAAAAACTGGAAAAAGTCTAGAAAACGAAATAACTGAAGGTAATGATCAGTTCTGGACTTTTGAACAAGCTATTGAAAGGACAAAAAACATGTCTGCTCTTTTCGCACTGGGAACAAAAGGGAAAGCAAACTATTCCGATGCGAATTTTCAGCTTTTAGGTAAAATCATTGAGACCATTACGAATAAATCATATGCTGAAAACTGCCAAGAAATAATTATTACGCCAATTGGTTTACCAAAAACCTATTTATACCATGACTCAACCGACAAAACACCAAAGACGTTATTTTACAAAAACAGTGAGCTGAATATACCGAAGGCTATGACTTCTTTTGGTGCAGACGGTGGTATAGTTTCGACTTCAAGTGATATGCTTGTTTTTATTGAAGCATTTTTTACTGGAAAGATTTTCCCAAAAGAATACATCAATGAATTACAAGAATGGAACAAGATATTTTTTCCAATGAAATCTGGTATTGGCATTCACTTGTTTAAACTTCCTTGGCTTTTTAACCCAACACGTGCTGTGCCTTATTTTATAGGTCATTCAGGACTTTCAGGAGCATTAGCCTATTACAGTCCTAAAGAAAATATATTCATAGTTGGGACAGTTAATCAAGTTGCATATCCTGACATTTCCTTTAAGACAATGATAAAATTAACTCAAGAAATAATGAAAAAATGAGAAGCACTGCTGATAACACGCTGCGGAATAGACGAAACGCCCCATATAGTGAACGTTCCGGTGACAGTCATTTCCTAAATATGTTTTCCTATTTACATTCAAAAAAAGAGTAGACATGAAAAAAAGTAGCATTTAGTTAGCAGATGAAGTTATATTGATTCTGTGATTCTACAAATGCAGTTTTGTATATTGTGCACTTGACTGATGATATCGAAATAGCTGATTTCCTATTTTTATGAACCTGCTATTACTGATATAGTAGCAGGTAACAAAAAAGAAAAAATGGTAGAGTAATGATGTTAAATAACGATGAGAAACAAATAATGAAAGCAGCAGTTTATACTCAGTATGGACCTCCGGAGGTGGTGAGTGTGATGGATGTGCCCAAACCAGCTCCTGGCGAGTATGAGGTGTTGATCAAAGTGTATTCTTCTACGGTAAATAGAACGGATGCCGGTTTTCGAAGTGCAGAATACTTTATCTCTCGATTTTGGTCGGGCTTGTTACGGCCTAAATACCCGATACTGGGCTGTGAATTTGCCGGTGTGATCGTGACATTAGGTAATAAGGTTACTAAATTCAAGACGGGTGATAAGGTATTTGGGTTTAATGATAGGTCGTGGGGAGGTCATGCGGAATATGTGGCCATTGCGGAGAGCGATGCGATTAGCTTGATGCCCGAAAAATACAGTTTTGATGAAGCCGCTGCCTTATCGGAGGGGGCGCATTATGCATTGGTAGATATCAGAGCGGCGGGTGTAGTAGCCGGTGATGAAGTGATGGTGTATGGTGCCACAGGGGCTATAGGGTCTGCTGCTGTACAATTGCTAAAGTATAATGGTGCTAAAGTTACGGCAGTGTGTAATAGTCATCATGTGGAGCTAATACGATCGCTTGGTGCTGATGTGGTGATTGATTATCAAACACAAGATTATACGCGTACGGATGTAAAATATGATTTTATATTGGATGCTGTGGGCAAAAGTTCTTTTGGGATTTGCAAATCTTTACTTAAAGATGATGGTATTTATATTTCTACAGAGTTTGGTAAAAATGGAGAGAATATTTTTTTTGCTCTAAGTACCCGTTGGAGTAAAGGCAAAAAGCTATTGTTTCCGATTCCTAGCATTTCATATACGGATACTGATTTGCTGAAAGAACTGGCAGAAAAAGGAATCTTTAGACCTGTAATAGATCGTGTGTATGTACTAGATGATATCATGGAGGCTTATCGCTATGTAGATAGCGGACAAAAGACAGGAAATGTAGTATTGCGTATTGCTGAATAGGCTTTTTCTCTTGATCGATAAAGGTAGATAAACAAAGTACAGAGTGATGATAATGAATTACAGCTGAGTGGCTGCCGTGCTCGGAGGGCTTGGTCGGCAAGAAAGACGAAGCATGCGGAGTATTTCTTGCCGACGGGAGCGTGAGCGCACCCCGTAGAGGACGGATGTGTGAGGAATGATGTAGTTAGATGACAGCCCCACCTCATGACAATATTAGTGGAGAGATTAAATGAGATTTAATTTATTGAGTTTTTGCATTTGGGATTGTACTATATTTTTTAGTGCGTTTTGCGATGCTTCTTTGTTGCGAAAGAGTAATCGGTGGTGTAAAACGGGCTCTGCAATAGTATGCAAGTCGTCTTCGACTACATAGGTGCGACCTTGAATCATGGCGTAGGCTTTGAGACACTGGAGCAGCGCAAGGCCGGCACGTGTAGAGGCTCCTAGCTGAATGGACTCGTGAGTACGTGTGGCTCGCACGATGTGTAAGGCCGCACGAAGTATTTCGTCGTGTATTTGTACTTGTTGTACTTGCTGCTGTAGGCTTAGTATCTGTTCCAGAGTGAGTACTTGTGCTACTTCTGTGCTTTGCGAGTTGGCTTGCTGATGCTGCTTGAACAGTATCCATTCGGTATCTTCATCGACGTAGCCAAAATTGATTTTCATATAAAAGCGATCGAGCTGTGCGGCAGGTAAGGGATAGGTGCCTTCCATTTCGATAGGATTTTGGGTGGCGATGGTAAAGAACATGTCGTGCAAGCGATAGGTAGTTTCGCCCATGGTGATTTGATGCTCAGCCATACATTCGAGTAAAGCACTTTGTACTTTGGGGGAAGCCCTATTGATTTCATCGGCAAGAAGCACATTGGTGAATAAAGGGCCTTTTTTGAAAATAAATTCTTTGGTTTGATCGTCGAATATATGTGTACCTAATAGATCCATGGGTAACAAATCGGGTGTGAACTGAATTCGTTTAAAAAGTGCATTTTGGTTTCCGGCTCCTGAGATGGATGCTGCTAAGGTTTTGGATAGGACCGTTTTGCCGGTACCGGGATTGTCTTCCAATAAGATATGCCCTTTGGCAAAAAGACAGGTAAGCACGAGTTCTATCTGTGGTCTTTTGCCTTTGATGATTTGCTCTATATTTGTAATGAGCGTTTCAATCGCAGTATGTTGTATGGTGATCGATGTCATAGAGGTAATTATTTTGAATGGATTCCTAGTGTTTGATAATAGTTAAAGTAATGATTTAGATTGATGAATGCTTTGATACGATGATTGGTAGTAAATTTTGCCAGGAGCTGTTTTTTGAATTTATTGTAGAATTCATTTATGAATATAGCTTCTTGCTCTGTGAGGGGCTGTTGTGCATATTGAACTTTGAAATAGAGGTCAACCAGTTTGCCCATATTAGTTCCATATACTTGATCTACTTTGAATTTTGCCATTCCTTTTAGGGTATAATCCGCTCGCTGTATATGGAAAAGATAGACAAGAAAATGAACCAGTTTCATAGCATGTTGGGTTTTGAGTTCTGGAGTTTTGGCACGAATTGTTTTCCTTTCGTAGTATTTGAGATGGAGAAATGGTAATAATAATAGCAGTAATCCTATAAGTAAGGTGATGACTATAGAAAGTAGAAAGATTTGTTTGAACGACCAGCTTTTTTTGATCTGTGAGGGTTGATTGTTTTGATATTTTTTATTGGTGGTTTTGAAAAATATATCGTCAACGGGTATTGGTGACGGCCATTTTTTTCGTAATGATTCTAGTTTTTTGTCGCCCATACTGATATTTAATTTTTCCGAATAGGATACCATCATCACATACATCGTATCGTTGAGATAAGCAAGTGAGGACTTAGCAGTATCTATCCACACATTGGCTTGGCGAGCATCAATTTGGAAGCTATCATTTACATTTTTAAATTCCGTGTCTTTAAAGATGACATTTTCGGACCATAGTTTTACGATACCATTGGAAGTATCTACTGCTAAAACTCTTCCTGAGAGGGCTATAACGGGTTTAGGAGGTTGCATGGGAGGTGTACCATCGGGTGCTGGCGATTCTTGTGCGTCTTCATTTCCTACAGTGGTATCAAAATCGATCCAGCCGTATTCAGGGAAATAGACTTGTACCCAAGCATGTGCCTGATCTTCGTAGTACCAGTACCAACCTTTATTTTTATCACTACGGTCTACCGTCATGAAACCGGTAACTATTCTCGAGGGGACTCCGACAGCACGTAAAAGGGCTACGGTGGCGGCGGCATAGTAGGCACAATAGCCTTTTTTATTTTCGAAAAGAAAATAAAGTAATTTGGAGGCTGCAGGTAAGCCGGGTATGCCTGGATTATCGGCATATTGATAAACTTGTTTGCCTTTTGTATCTTTTTGTAAGAAGTAATTTTTGACTGCCAATACTTTGTCGATAGTCGTTGCCTGATCATTGCATAAACTGTCAGCTAATCGTTTTACACCTCTGTATTGCCCTTGCAAAGGGAAATAAGTATAGTACTGCAAAAAATCGGCATCTAAGACAGAACTAGGTTTGGCTTTTCTTAAAATAGCATATCGGGTTTCTTGAAATAATTTTACCTGTGGATCGTCAGAGTTGTATATAAAATAGGCACTATTGAGTTCAGAAACGTAAGATTTGGCTCTGTATGCAAATTTAAATTGATGTTGAAAATCTTTTTCAACGGTAATGGGTTGGACAAAAAAGCCGGTAGAAGGTGCTATGAATGCATGAGCGGATAATCGAGTTTTGTATATCTCTGTTTCTACTACTTTCTTTGCTTTTATGGCTTTTTCTCTTTTGAGTGCTATAGAGTCGACAGAGGTGAAAAAGAGTGGTATGGAAACAGGATCGGGAACATACTCTTCACAAAATAGAGAACTAGTGTCGCGCTCAAAAGTTTCTGTAAGTGTATCAAACTTGGTAAAATGAAATGAAGTCAAATACAAAGGATTGGGATAATCTGTACCGCTAAAAGTATGATCTATATGAGCACAAAATAAGGGTTCCGGATTATTGTTTCTTCTGTTGTTGCCAGACAGTCCCATTTGATCCTGATTATTTACACTACCATCTTGATTTTGCTTCAGTTGCTGATTTTCTCCTTGTGCCGTGGTGCTATTACTTTCATTCATTTTAGCCTCTAGCTTTGGATATAACAACATGATAATACCGCTACTAATCCAAAACATCATAAATACAAAAGCCAATAATCGTCCCAAAAATCGCAACCAAAACTTCCATCCTCTCTGCATCGAAGCTCTTAGTGCCTCGGCCGTAAATATGATGTACACCGAAAAGAGCACCAATGGTATAAATTGACGGAGTAAGTCTTCCACTGAAAATAATTTTTCTTTGGAAAGCAACATAATGTGTATGATCAAAAAAAATACAGAACAAATAATAGCTGCAAATCGTACTCGCTGAAACATCCAGCCTATCAACCAACCTATACCCAATAATACAACAAAACTAATATAGTGAACACTCAAATAAAATGCATCAAACTCCGCATCAGATAGGGAATCAACCAAGTATTCTAACCATGCTAAAGTAAAAAACAATAAAATGCTAATGGGTAAAAAACGAAACCTAAATGCAAAGAGAATATATGAGCTCAACATTCCTACACACAAATAAGCAGTGTATAACCAATACGAGTGAGTTGTAACTTGTATATAATGCAAATTGTTTTTTAACAACACCATACTGAGCATAGCAACAGGCAATAACAGAAATAATATCCCTGCCACAAAATGCGAAAAACCTTGACGATATTGAGTAAACTTTATCATTATACTACAGTGTATTCATTTGCTGATTTCTTTAAGACTGCAATTATCTCCTTCTCATTATTGGTCACTAGCAAACGTAAGGGATGTATCAACCATCTGGATTTTAATTTACTCTCCGGATCTGTCGCATCCGTAAAAAATATTTTGCCCAACCAATTTAATGCATGATTATACTTCATAGCAGATCGTAATCTCACAAAAATCACCATCCCATGATACGATTCCAAACTTTTGGCAACAACATCCGGGCTGCAAAACGAATGGATGATACAAATTCCTGCTGATTTAAGTTTATTTCTATACTCATCTTCTCCTTCCTTAGCCCAACAACATTTACTAATCCACTCTTTGGCTTGTAATTGCCGACCCTCTGCCAACAAAGCATGCTGAATAGTACCCATTTGCACTAGTACTTCTTTGTCCAATAATGATTCATAAATCGTCCATACTATATTCTTATAATAATTTTGCATTAGCTGTGCATAAGCCGGATATACAGTCGACTGAAGTGTATCAGCAAATGAAACAAACATCAGTATCTTCGATGCATATGGCGTATGCATTTCCGGCATCCGAACTATCAGTTCTTTATTCTTTGCAAAAAGTTTCCATACTATTCGCCGAATATCATCTGACTGCTCAAATTTCTTATACTGAAGCCATTCTCCTTGTTTTTTAAATAATTTATCCGTTTTTACAATATCCTCATCTTGCGATGAGGGTATCACACTCTCTGCATGTAGCCGAAGTGCTTGTGGTGAATTTATAACTGATAAATGAATAGGCTTCGATACCGCAAAAGAACTCATGAAAAACATGTCCTGAAAATGAACTACTGCCTTCGTAAAAACATACTCCCTAATATCGGGCAAAGGGATAATAATCGTGTCAGACACACCCGCTCCAATAGGTATCCAAGCGGCTCTGCTGTATGCACCCAAGGTATAATCTTCTCCCACTTGCATATCATTACAGTATAACCGCAACTTTACATACCCAAGCAGAGGCTTAAACGCATGTGGCAATGAAAACTTCGCTTTGACACTCCCACTCCCTCCCATATCTATCCATTCA
>DAIUCL010000076.1:0-12378 GCA_036846185.1 Chitinophagaceae bacterium | reverse complement strand
TTCATGAACATGGACAACGCCCCGATTGAAGGAAAAAATCAGGGCATGCGATATGTGTTGTTGATTGATGAAGCACATGTAATTTTTAAAGAGAAGAAGAGCCAAGACCTTTTGGAAAAAATACTTCGTGAAATCCGTTCTAAAGGCGTTTCGGTGGTATTGCTTTCACAAGGAATTGAGGAATTTAACCAGCCATCGTTTGACTTTAGCAGCATGTGCGAAACAGCTTTCTTGTTCGACATCAAAGACAAAACCAACTTAAAAATGATGCAAAAGTTTTTAGGCATTGGCGACAAAGACGGACAGAAACTAAAATCAAGCATGGAAAAAATTCAGAAATATCAATTAGTATCTAACCTGAAAGAGTTTAAGGTTGGAGAGTTATTTAAAGCTTAAAAATATAATTATGCCGATACAAAGAAGTGGTCCAACGCCAAATTTCGTTGAATATGTATCAAGATACGCCTTAGTTCCATATTTCAATAATGGAAACCTAACAGCAATATTAAACTTACAACCCCAGTTCATTGAAATTCCAAGATTTCAACGAGGTGTCTCTTGGAACAACGATAATATAATTGAGTTTTTTTCAAGCCAATCAATTTTACTCGGTAATGTTATTATGGGGCAATTTCAAATCCCAATTAATAGGTTTAATAATTTACCGAATACAATTGGCACATATAACTATTTAATTGATGGTTTACAGCGATTGTCTGTAGGCACACTAATTTTGAAAGCATTACATGAAACAGTTTTAAAAACGAATTGTGAATTTCCAAATGAAAGTCAATACTTCGTTACTTTAAATTCTTTTGTGTCAAATTTTGCTCCAATATACTTGCATAATCACGAAGAACTGTCTAATCATCCTAGAGTAGCTATCCAAAATCCATATCGAGTTCTTTACGAAGAATTCCTAAATTATTTAAGAAGTCAATTAAGTAACGGTTCTGCTCAATCTATCTCTAACGATTTAATTAGGTTATTCGTTAGTCGTCAAGTAGCTATTGATATTTACTTCAATTTTAGTAGCCCTTTGGAAATCATGAGTACATTTTTAGGAATTAATACAGTTAGAGTAGATTTAAATACAATTGACCTGGTGCGATCAAATATCATAGAGAAGGGAGAGATATCAGGCTGGAATAGTTCACAAATTGATGATATTGAAAATAGATTTTCAGATGTATTTACGAATCCAAATGGAACTCCAGATGGAAGTCTGTATCCTTTTATTGGTGTAGTTTGGGAGGTATTTAAAAAATCTAGACAGAATGTATTATTTCCATCCTGGTCTGGAATCTTGAATTACAATCAAGTGGAAGATTTCTTAGACTTTGTTGAAAACTTCAAAATATCACCTACAGTCGACAATCCTTTTATTCGAGAAATAAAAAACACTGGAAGTGCACCTTATGCAATTTTAATTTCTGTTTATTATTACCAGTATATAACTAATTCTGTGACACCATCTTTCTTTACAGGTGGAAGTAACGAAAACTCCGAATTACATCGTTTCTTAATTTCTTGCTACAGAGCCATCATAGAAGGCGGAATCGGTAAGTCAAGGCCAATTGCTGAAGATGTATTTATCAAAAATGATATCCTAGCTGGAACAGTAAGGCCATATCAAACAAATACCTTTCCAAAGTCTCTAACACTAGTTGCTGAAGAGATGGCACATAAGTTTTCTAATATGAATCTTTCGTCTACATACAATCAACAAGTCCTGACAACATTACTAAATAGAGCAAATAAAACAAAAGCAAAATTAATTTTCAATGCAATACTCTTGCCTCTAAAATCAAATGGTTGGGGCGGCGCATTTACACCAATCACTTTTGGTGCTTCCTCAAGAAGAAGAGAGTTTAATGTTGATCACTTAATTCCAGATGCAATGGCAGTAAGAACCAATCCCGGTTTTGAAGAGATTAACACCATGAGAAACTTTGCTCCATTACCTTGTAATCAGAATAGAGTTGCTAAGGCAACAAATTGTTCTTCTAAATTACTAACAAACGGCATATATTCAACTTATATCAACACGCCCCAAGGATATCCTGTTCACCCTTATTGTGTTTGGTTAGTTAATCAGCATGCGGTCAGTTATTCTGCTCAAGTTTTGGACAATCAACTCAACATTGAGCAAGGTTCGAATCCAGATTTAGGTAATGAAAGAATCAATTATATAGTTCAAGAATTGTTAATAAGACTATAGAAACAATATGGTTGAAGTATTTGCCCTTTTTATTCTTTTGATAGTTGTTTTAATCCTTTTTCTCTCCGTTTCAATTAAAAAAAAGGATTATGGGCAGCAGCTAACCGAAATAAAATCAACTATCGTAACACTTACTTCCAATCTAAAAGACACCGAGAAAAACCTGAAAGATGAATTTGTAATCAACCGCAAAGAAAGTGCAGATACGGCAACGGGATTAAGAACGGAAATTGGCAATCAACTCAATAAGTTCACACAAACATTTTCAGGGCAATTAGGCAACCTCACCAAATCCAACGAAGAAAAATTAGAAGCCATTCGCAAAACCTTTGAAGAAAAGCTGGTTGACTTTCAAAAAAGCATTGACACCAACAGCAAAGAGAGCAGAAACGAACTGAAAGATAATCTGGAAGCTTTCAAAAAGGAATTGAACGAAGCCCTGAAAGATTATAAAGAACGGATGAGAGAGCAGTTTTCAGATTTTGAAAGAAGTCAGAAAACCCAGAATGTAGCCAACAGCGAGAAAATTTCGGAACTCAAATTGAGTTTGGAAAAATCGGTAATAACGATGCAGGAAGGCAACGAGAAGAAGTTGGAGGAAATGCGTAAAACCGTGGATGAAAAACTCAACGAAACTTTGGAAAAACGACTTGGCGAATCATTCAAACAAGTCAGCGACCGACTAGAAGCCGTTCACAAAGGTTTGGGCGAAATGCAAACTTTGGCTGTGAGTGTAGGCGATTTGAAAAAGGTAATGAGCAATGTAAAATCAAGGGGTGTTTTGGGTGAATATCAGTTGCAAAACATTATTGAAGATTTGCTGACCAACGAGCAATACGAGAAGAATGTAAAAACAAAAGTAGGTAGCGGTGCAGTCGTGGAATTTGCCATCAAAATGCCACATGGCAACAACCTTGAAAAAACCTTATGGATGCCCATAGATTCAAAATTTCCGAAAGAAGATTATGAAGCCTTGGTAGATGCCTATGACAAAGGCGATGTAGATAAAATTGATGAATACCGAAAAGCGTTTATCAATGGCATCAAGAAAAACGCCAAAGACATCAAAGAAAAATATATTGACCCACCAAACACCACTGAATATGGGATCATGTTTTTGCCGTATGAAAGTTTGTTTGGAGAAGTGCTACGGGTTCCCGGACTTTTTGAACAATTGCAGAAAGAGTATAAAATCACGATAACCGGCCCAACAACTTTAAGTGCCTTGCTTAACAGTCTGCAAATGGGTTTTAGAACTTTGGCAATTGAAAAACGCAGCAGCGAAGTTTGGGATTTGCTTGGAGCGGTAAAAACCGAGTTCGGACAGTTTGGTGATGTGTTAGCTAAAACCAAAAAGAAACTGATTGAAGCTACTAATGTGATTGATACATCAGAAGTACGCACAAGAGCCATAGAACGTAAACTTCGCCATGTGCAGGAATTGCCGGCAGCCGAAACTAAATTGATTTTGGATAATGATTCTGAAAACCAAGATGAAAATTCTTAAGCTATTTTTTCTGTTTCAAAAACACTTTCAGCGGAATATAAAAAGGGGTTTCCTTGTTTGGTGAATTTAAGTTTTCCTTCTTCACGCAAGTGCATTACATCACAAGCATGAATTTTCAAGGTTTTCATTACCTCTTTGCTTTTAAGCCATTCTGATGATTGTGTTTTCTTTTCCCTTTCAAGAAACCATTGAACGAAGACTACTCACAACATTTCGGACAGCATCTATCACAATATCCATTTCCTTTTTGGTATTGAATTTTCCGAGCGAAAAGCGAATAGAGCTAAAGGAGTCCACTTCATCTAAGCCCATGGCAGTTAAAACGTGAGAAGGTTCAATGGATGCAGAAGTGCAAGCACTTCCATTGCTCACAGCAATTATAGGTAAATCGGTTTCAGGATTACTCAGACCCATGATGATAGCATCGGAATCAGCATTTCTAAATAGTATGTTTGTCGTATTGAATAATCGTGATGAAGTGTTTCCGTTTACAGAAGTTCCATCCATTTTGAGTAATTCAGTTTCTAAATAATCTCTCAAAACACCAATGCTTTCGACATTTTTAGAAAATTCTTTTCTTGCAATAGCACACGCTTCACCTAAGGCGACAATCCCGGGGACATTCAGCGTTCCGCTTCTCATGCCTTTTTCATGACCACCACCATGCAGCTGTGCAGGTATTTTAATACGGTTCATTCTTTGACGAACATACAAAGCACCAACTCCTTTCGGAGCATACAACTTATGACCACTTAGACAGAGTAAATCAATGCCGAGTTTATCCACATTGACAGCTATTTTTCCGATTGCTTGTGTTGCATCCGACATAAACACAGCACCAACTCCATGTGACAGTTCGGCAATTTCTTTGATTGGCTGTATTACACCTGTTTCATTGTTGGCGAGCATGACGGAAACTAAAATAGTATCATCACGCAATACAGATTTGAGATTATGCAAATCAATCAATCCATCTGATTTCACAGATAGGTAAGTGACTTCAAAACCTTTGCTTTCCAAATATTGACAAGTATCAAGCACGGCACTATGCTCCGTTGTCACCGTTACAATGTGTTTTCCTTTTGATTGATAATTTTCAGCAACACCTTTTATCGCGAGGTTAATCGCTTCTGTTGCCCCACTTGTAAAGATAATTTCGTGTGCATCTGCTCCAATTAGATCAGATATTTGACCCCTGGCAGACTTGACAGCTTCATAAGCATGGACACCAAACTGATGCGTGCTATTGGCATTTGCAAACTCATCGGTAAGAAATGGCATCATAGCATCCAAAACCCTTTTCTCTATTTGGGTAGTGGCGTTATTATCTAGGTAAATGACTTGTTTTTTCGTTTCCATTACTATTAAGCAAATTTATGAATACTTTTTTAGCATAGTCTGTCAATTGTAGAATATCCAATATTCATCAGTATGCCTCCCATCCCCTCTCCCGCACAGTTTAGTACTCCCGATGAGCGTTAGCCCTGATAGTAGCGGATATCGCCCACCGTTGTGGCTATGTAGCAGAGCCGGTGGGCATAGCAGCGAATAGCAGGATGTGGCTACATAATGGGATGAACCCCTAGCTCCGAAATAGCTGACGAGAGAATCACTAATTGCTCAATAGCCTGTAATGCTCTATAAAGTGAAAGATAGGGCAAATACGGATACTATCCTACCGGTTATCAAAAAGTAGTAGGCATTCGTAGACTGTCGTGTATATTTGCATGAAACTAAATTAAGAGAATAGCAAATGAAAAAATTACTCGTTCTGATCTTGGCTTTGGTGATGCAATTCAACCTGAAAGCCGATGAAGGCATGTGGATTCCCATGCTGATTTCACAAAACTTTGAGGCTATGCAACGGATGGGTCTCAAACTCACTCCTGAGCAAATCTACAGTGTCAACAACAGCTCTATGAAAGATGCCATCGTACACTTTGGTGGTGGCTGTACCGGTGAGATTATCTCTTCAAAAGGTCTGCTGCTTACTAATCACCACTGTGGCTATGGCAATATCGCCGCTCTCTCCACCGTCGAAAATAACTATCTGATGAATGGCTATATGGCCAATAGCTTGTCGGAAGAACTACCTTGCCCGGGTCTATCCGTGAAGTTCTTAATCCGTATCGAAGATGTCACCGATCGCGTAAACCGTCACCTCGGTGATGCTTATGGCAAAGAGGTAGAAACCAAAATGGATGAAATTAGTGCTCAAATCACGAAAGAAGCCAACGAAAATGGTACTTATGAAAGTGATGTAAAATCTTACTATTCCGGTAATAAATATTTGTTACTCGTATATGCACGCTATACCGATGTGCGCTTGGTATCGGCTCCACCCGAAAATCTGGGCAAATTTGGAGGAGATACAGACAACTGGATGTGGCCTCGTCATACATGCGACTACATGATGTTTCGCGTGTATTCCAACAACGACAATAAGCCTGCTCCCTACTCGGTCAATAATCGCCCGTACGAACCTCGTCATCACCTACCTGTATCACTCAAAGGGGTGAAAGAAAATGATTATGCCATGATCATGGGTTATCCGGGTCGTACTACTCGCTATCTGCCCTCGTATGGTGTAGACCTTGCGATCAACGTAAGCAACCCCACCATAGTCAAAATCCGCGACAAACGCCTCGCTATCATGCGCGAAGAAATGGAGAAAGATCCGGCCGTAGATTTGATGTATGCATCTAATTATGCTCAAATTGCCAACTACTGGAAATACTTTATCGGACAAACAGAACAATTGAAAAACCTCAATATCCTTGCCCAAAAACAAAAAGAAGAAGCCGAATTCCAACGCTGGACCGGCAACGATAAAGACCTGAAATCAATATTGCCCGACTTCCAAAAAGCCTATGCCGATTACAAACCCTATGTAAAACACCAAACGTTCTACCGCGAAGCCTTCATGGCACCTACCCTTAGTCGTATAGCATCCAGCCTCAATACCATCGAATCGGCTCTGAAAAATAAAGTGTCTGCCGACTCACTCGCCAAACTCTGCAAACGTGTGCAAGGTGTGCGCAAATCGATGAGTGCCCAAATGAGCGAAGCCCTCGACCGTAAGTTATTCTCTGCCATGAACCTTATGTTCTACCAAGATGTACCAAAAGCACAGCACCCCGATGTGTTTGCCAAAGATGTATTCGGCAAATTCGGTACAGACAATTGGCAAAAAACTTTCGACGACTACACCGAGTATGTGTATACCAATACCGCTCTTCTTGATAGCACACGCTTCGCCACCCTCTGCACTCCGGAGCGTGTAAGCGAATTGCTCAGCGACCCCGCAGTAGCTCATGCTATGAGCATCATGAACAATTATAAGGATTATTATCAACCCAAAGTAGACGAATTCAATTACGAAGCCTTCGAACTCAATAGAGCATACCAAGGCGCTCTACTCGAAAAAAATAAAGGCAAACTGATGTATCCCGATGCCAACTCTACCATGCGCCTCACCTACGGTAAAGTAGCCTCCTACTCTCCCAAAGATGCTGTGTTCTACAACTACTACACCCTCGCCGACGGACTACTCGAAAAGTACAAACCCGGCGACAAAGAATTTGATCTGCAACCACAAATCGTAGAACTTCTTCGCAATAGAGACTATGGACCTTATGCCGATAAAGAACTTGATGGCCTTGTCACTTGCTTTATCACCAACAACGACATCACCGGTGGCAACTCCGGTAGCCCAGTCATCAATGCACAAGGCGAACTCATAGGCTGTGCTTTCGATGGCAACTGGGAAGCAATGAGTGGCGATATAGCTTTTGATGCCAAACTCAAACGCACTATCTGCGCCGACATTCGATACATACTCTGGGTGGTAGATAAAGTACTTGGAGGTCGTCGCCTTATGGACGAAATGACCATCCGAAACTAAGCCCACTACTTAATTTTATATTATCAAAGCCGTCTATCTTTAGGCGGCTTTTTTATTTCGGATACTGCTGTTCCTCATACACCGTATTCTATTTATTATTTGGGGGCTTGCACGGCTCTCGGCTCATACTCCTCGTGGCTCAGGCTGCTGTCTATGGTCGTGGGAGTAGCTCCGTGCCTCCGCTCTCCCACTCCCTAGCCTGCTAGCCTGTGCCACTGTGGGGTACCGCCTCCATCCGGCAGCCGTAATTCATACGTACCTACTGTACTTGTCAAGAGGGGTGTCTGTTACCCACACACTCTTCGTTCTATATAGCAGCCATAGTTTATTGTAATCTATTACTATACAGAAAGAATCAATAAATAGTTTATAATAGCTAAATACTAAACAGAGAACGAAATAGTATAGTTCATGATTTTAGAATTTTAGTTTTACTACACCTAAAATTCATATACCATGAAATCTATTTTACTTTCTCTCTCTTGCCTTATTTCTTTCAATCTATTGGCTCAGCCGGTAATACCCAATGCTAACTATATGCCAGCCCCCGGTATGATAGTACCGGTATCACAGACTACCGTTACTAATGTAGGGCCGGGCGGTGCTAATCAAACTTGGGATTTCAGTGCCGCTCCCTTCCTGCCGGTGGGCAATGCCGAAGTGATTACTCCTGCTTCTTCGCCGATTGGGTCTTCTTTTCCTAATGCCAATTATGCGCTCTCTCTTCAAGGCCAAAACAATTATAGCTTCTTTACCAAATCGGCCACTAAGCTTGAAGTACTGGCCTGGACTATTACGACACCCGGTATCGGCAACGACTATAGCCCTAATCCCAAAACGGTTCTAAAATTCCCGTTTAACTACATGGATAGCGAAACAGACACCTGGCAAAAAGTAGGCGGCAGTCCCAGCACAGTCACCATCAGCTATGATGGCTATGGTACGCTTGTGATGCCCGGAGCTACTTATACCGATGTAGTGAGAATCAAAGAGGATTATGGTGGTGCCTCTATTGACTATGCCTGGTTTATACTCAATCCGCTAACGCAAGTAGCCATTTTCGATCACAATAATGCACGGCTTTATCACTTCGGCACTACTCAGATCACCACTAGTACCTCCTCCATCGAAAAAGCAAATAGCACTATTACTATTTATCCCAATCCATGTACAAATCAGATTACACTGAGTGGACTACCATCAAGTGCCACAGTACACATTACCGACATCACCGGAAAACAAATAGCCTGTTATGACAGTTCAGGCGACAAGCTTACTATCGATACCAAGTCATACGCCGGTGGTGTATACATCGCTCACGTAGCGCAGCAGGCTGGCTTCCAGTCTTATCAGAAGTTTGTAGTAGAGTAGTGTGATGCAATATTCTCATTGCACGATTCTATTGTAGTGCAGCATAGATAGCATAGGGTTTGTCATTGTTTTTTTGATAGGTGGCGCCGTTGATACCCGATATTTGTTTGCCACGAGTAGCGCTGCCAGATTTGGTACTTTGGCTGGTAATTTGTAGGTAGTTGGCGCTTATCCATTGACCATGAGTGTCTTTGACATCTATGTAGTGTATGGTGGCATCCAAATGCTGGAATAGCAAAAGGCTTGTATCAGAAGGTTCTTGGGGAAGTACATACAATGGCCCTGCATATACATCATCGATATATAAAGAGTACATGGCTTGATCGCCGATCGTGTGCGTGTTGTTTTTTACATAAAAGCCTACACGGGTGAGGTTTTGGTCTTGATTATTTTTATTACAAGCAGATGTGAGTATGGCAATGATACAGAGTATATACACTAATTTTTTCATGTAGGCAAAACGATTGAGTAGCCTTTTTAGTATGTTGGTAACCTTTTTGTTTTGGAATGGGTATTAGTACAGGAAGTTTGTAAAAAAAGCCAAATAGAATGTTAGACGATGAAAGATAGCCCCAATCGTAGCGGATATCCTCTCTATAGCTGAGCCTTGGTGGGTGGGGCAGAGAGATAGAAGCGAAGAGTGGGAGGCATGTCGAACAAGGTATATGTCGATGCGCTCCCACTCTATATTTTTATTTGGTATTAGCTACTACTTATACCAAGGCTTCGTAGCGGCGTTGTACGTCAGCCCAGTTGACCACTTGCCAGAACGCTTGTAGGTAATCGGCACGTCGATTTTGGTAGTGTAGGTAGTAGGCGTGCTCCCATACATCGACACCGAGAATAGGCGAACCGGGGCATTCGGCAGTGTCCATCAGTGGATTGTCTTGATTGGGGGTGGAGCAGATGCAAAGGCTCTTGTCGGCTTTGACACATAGCCAAGCCCATCCGGATCCGAAGCGGGTCATACCTGCATTGGCAAAGTCGGCTTTGAATTGGTCAAAGCCACCTAGTTGTGCATTGATTGCATCGGCAAGTTTGCCTTGTGGAGCACCACCACCTTGTGGTGAGAGTATTTCCCAGAAGAGGCTGTGGTTGTAATGTCCACCGCCATTATTGCGTACAGCTGCCGGTAGTTGCGACATCATAGCCATCAATTCTTCGAGGCTTTTGTTTTCGTTGGGTGTGCCAGCGAGCGCTTTGTTGAGATTGTCTACATACGCTTGATGATGTTTGCCATGATGTATTTGCATGGTAGCTGTATCGAAGTGGGGTTCTAATGCATCGTGAGCATAAGGAAGGGAGGGAAGTGTAAATGCCATAGTTTTTAGTTTTGTGAAACACAAAATTAAGTCCGTATTAGGTTATGAAAGTGATAATTTTTTTGATGTGAGATAAGCAATATTTACAATTCGAGTTCGAGGTTCAATTGCTCTTTGAGTTGTCGTAGCATAGGATATTTTTGGGCTATGAGTTCAAATTTTTCTTTGGTACTTAGTACAGTGATTTTGGGTGCATTGGGGTCTTCGGGTTTGGGTAAAAAGAGTACATTGATTTCATCATTTTGGTAATAGCGTTTGAAATGATCGAGAAGATCGAGTCTGCTATTTCGGAGAAAATCGATGCAAACGGCGGTAGCGAGTAGTTTGATATCAAAGCCTTCATACTCCACAGCACAATCTTGCAAAGCACTCAAGAACACTGTTTTTCCTTCTGCAATTCGGTTTATCGCTTTTTGCCAAGCTACTTGAATATTCTCTTCGTTGATATCGATTCTTTGTTCATTTTTCTTTTCTTGGGCAAGCAGTTCACGAGTTATATCTTTGATATTCCGCAGTTTATTTAGCGAAAGAGGAGGTGTACTGATCGGTGTATCTGTTTTTGGGGAGGGGGGCAATGTAGGCGAAACCGGTAAAGCAGCAGTGGCTTGAATATCGGCGATAGCTACGGGTGGTACTGAGGCTTTAGGTGTTGGTGGGAGTAGATTAGGAGCAGCAGTTATTTTGGGAGCTTGGACTTGGACACTTCGAAGAGGTGATATCTTACTGCTCAGGATTTTTTTTTTAGTAATTCGCCTGTTTCATCGCTGAGTAATTGTATGGCTTTATTGATATAATTAAGTTTAATCAATACCAGTTCTACATGCATTCGTCTATTATTGGCTTGAGCATAGTTGAGTTCTGCTTGGTTCAATAGAGAGAGTGCATTCACAATATAGTTTTGGCTGAGCTGGTTGGCCTGATTATAGTATTTGGCTTTAATATTATCGGGCAAATCGAGCAGTTTTACTACACGGGCATCTTTACTCATCAGCATATTGCGAAGATGTTCGATAAAGCCGGAAAGAAACATATCTCCTTCAAATCCTTTGTTGATAATCTCATCATAGAGCAGCATCACGCCCGGCAAGTCTTGAAGCATCAGTAAGTCGAGGAGCTTAAAATAGTAGTCATAGTCCAGAATATTCAGATGCTCCACGGTAGACGAATAGGTGATAATGTCGTTGCTAAATCCGGCTATTTTATCCATGATGGACAAAGCATCACGCATACAACCTTCACTCTTTTGGGCTATCAGATGCAAGGCTTCTGTTTCGAATTGAATAGATTCCTTGTTGCAAATTTCGCTCAGGTGCTGTATGGTATCTTTGGAGGTGATACGTTTGAAATCAAATATCTGACAGCGCGACAAAATAGTGGGCAATATTTTGTGCTTTTCGGTTGTCGCTAAGATGAATATAGCATAGGAAGGAGGTTCCTCCAGTGTTTTCAAAAAGGCATTAAAAGCAGCCTGCGAAAGCATGTGTACCTCATCAATGATATACACCTTATACTTACTACCCCCTTGAGGTGCATAGCGTACCTGATCGGTGAGCTCACGAATATCCTCCACCGAATTGTTGGATGCCGCATCCAGCTCATGAATATTAAAAGAAGTATTTTCTCTAAAACTGACACAAGAGGTGCATTGATCACAAGCTTCGGCATCATCTGTACGCTGTGTACAATTAATCGTTTTAGCCAATATTCTGGCACAAGTTGTTTTTCCCACACCCCGGGGGCCGCAAAACAAAAATGAATGCGCCAGTTGATTCGATTTTATGGCATTTTTGAGTGTAGTCGTAATGTGCGACTGCCCCACCACTGTATTAAAGTGCTGGGGACGATACTTCAATGCCGACACTACATAATTCTCTGCCATAGTATGCAAATATACTTTTTTATGCGTCGCCAAAACCAACACAACTAAAAATTATTTTTCAGTAAATAAAATACAGTAGGAGCTCATCTGATATACTTTATTCTACTACGTCCCACTCTTCGCTCCTATCTCTATGCCAATGGGTTAGCAGCAGAGCCGGCATAGAGATAGGAG
>DAIUCL010000075.1:0-12583 GCA_036846185.1 Chitinophagaceae bacterium | reverse complement strand
CTATTTGTAGCCTGCAATGAACCAGCCTCAACTGCGAACCAAACTGCAAGTTCCACTCAACAAAATGATATCCAATTAGAAGATTTTGATCAGTTTCTCATCAAATTTAGCAAAGACGAAACATTCCAAAAATCAAGAATCAAGTTTCCTTTACCAAGCTCCACTTTCGACGACAATAATCAAATTACAGAAACTACTATCCCGGCAGAAGACATGTGGAACATCGACTTGTCTCCCGACGCATTCAAGCCCAACAATGATGGCATGAACAAAGTAGAAATGACCAAAAAACTCTTCCAAGATGGTAGCAAACAACGCTATCAAGTTCATGTAGGAGGGCTTGACAATGGTATTTCAACAGACTATTTTTTTGAAACAGAAGGCAACCAGTGGTTCCTCGTTCGATTCGACGATTTTTCCATGTAGAAATCGCAAATTCTATCTCTAATTCAAAGCGTAAATAATTTGGGGCTCTCAGCCAAAACTCCTTAGTCATCTCACATCCGTCCCCTACGGAGTGCCGTCCCGCACAAGTGCGTGACCTCCTCGTGCCTCGTCGTCCTCCGGGCACGGCAGCCCCCAGGCAGTAGTAAGTACTTCATCAGTCTGTACGTGTTAGTTATCAAACAGATGAAGATGTTTCGAAAATAATGGATGCTTTCATCCATACTCATACACACATACGTATACATACAATATCTGCAACAGATTGATTGTTATGGTTATACCAAAGCTATTGCTATGTACAATGAATGTTTAATAAATAAAGCTACCTTAAAGGTAGCTTTATGATTGTTTTGGTAAGAGTGAAAAATTTATTGTTTTACAAATCGGGTATGATAAATTTTGTCGGCTTGTTCTAATCGTATATGGTACATGCCACGACTGAGTTGACTTACACTAAATGTATGAGTAGAAGTAGTTGTTGACACTGACGACTTCTCTATCAATTTGCCCGATACATCGTACAGCTTCAATGAGTAAACACCAGGAGAAGGCAGATCGATTGTTACCTTATCTTCAGCAGGGTTAGGGTAAAGACTCAAAGAGCTACTGCTACTGATATCATTTACATTACTAGGCCCGCTTACATTGATTTGGCTACAAATGGTGTCGGCACAGAAGCCCCCATTATTATTATAGGTGCCTATCACTATCATACACACATTATAGGTGCCGGGACCTGCATAGGTATGAGAGGGGTGGGTAGCGGTAGATAGATTACCATCGCCAAAACTCCAGTTATAAACCGTGCTCAAACATCCGGCACAAGTAGAGGTATTTGTAAACGAAGCATTTAACCCTAAGATACTGTGAGTGTGGCTAGCTACTGCATTGCAAGGATTTCCACCACCCACTTGTACATAAATACTATCGCAATAAACACACGTAATAGCAACACCATTGTTCAGATATATCGCTACAAGGCACACATTATACCAGCCGGGATTCGCATAAGTATGACTTGGATTGGCCAATGTAGAATTATTGCCATCACCAAAGTTCCATGCAGTACTCTGAAGCACTCCGGGGCCGGTAGAGGTATTGGTAAAGTTGACCGTAGCTCCCATCGGCTGCGAGGTAAAGCTGGCATTGCAATTTACATTGGCTCCACTTATTACCACAGAGTCGCAATAGCTACACTGAAAAGGCTGATTGTTAGGGTTGCTGCCTGCAATGACTAAGCATACTTGATACACTCCGGCTGTGGCATAAGTATGAGTAGGATTAGCCAAGGTAGAGGTATTGCCATCGCCAAAATTCCATTGATAAGAGGTGATTGTACCTCCTGCGGTAGACGTATTGGTAAATTGGGTCGATAAGCCACTCGTAATAGAGGTAAAATTAGCATTACAGTTTACATTATTACCCAATACAGTGATTACTTGACAAAATTGGCAACTAAAAGCCACATTATTGCTATCAACTCCGCCTACAGTAAGGCATACAGTATAGATACCACTTGTAGGATAGGTATAAGTAGGATTAGGCAAGGATGATGTAGCACCATTGCCAAAATCCCAGTTGTAAGAAGTTATAGTGCCAGGCCCTGTAGTAGTGCTGATGAAACTGAGGGTATTGCCACTCATCAGATAGCTGTAGGTAACGTAGCAATTCTGAGCATTGGCGTTACTGACTACAATGGAATCGCAATAGGTGCAGGTAAAAGGCCCTGAAGGGGTATTTTGCCCACCCGATATAGTGAGGCATGCAGTGTAAGCACCATTTGTATTATATGTATGAGTAGGGTTGGCCAATGTAGAGGTGTTACCATCACCAAAATTCCATAAATAATTCGTAATAGGGCCTGAGGCTGAAGCTGTATTTGTAAAAGAAACCTGCCCACCGGTCAGATTTGTAGATGTAAAGCTAGCATTACACAGAATGGGAAAGGGTGCTCCTACGGTGACGGAGTCGCAGTAGGTACATGAAGTGGGTATATTATTATTCATATACTGCATGGTTACGCATACATTATAGGTGCCTGGATTAGTATACGTATGAGTAGGAGAGAGGGTGCTGGTAAAGTTGCCATCTCCAAAGTCCCACGAAGAGCTTACTAAAGTCCCCAGTCCGGTAGAGGTATTGTAAAAGTTAGCAGTGTTGCCAGAGGTAGTATACGTATAATTGGCATTGCAAGGACTTGCAGGACCACTTATGAATACAGAATCACATACGTAGCATTGAAAAGCATTATTGGTACCCACGATGACTCCTGATACGACTAAGCATACATTATATAAGCCCGGATTAGGATAGGTGTATACAGGATTTGATACAGTAGAGTTTGCTCCATTGCCAAAATTCCAGTTGTACTGATTGGCTTGATACCCGGGCGGTAGAGTGGGGGTAAATGTGACGGTGCTGCCACTCACAGAATAGGCAAATGTGACGCCATTGCAAAGGACTACTTGCGACCGAGCAGATACAAATAGCAACAACATGAATACAGTAGAAAGTAAATGTTTAATCATAATGTTTAGAGTTTATACACCATAGACGTAGGTAATAAGCACCTCGTTTGGATTAAGTTTTGAAAATGAAATTATCATGACAATAAAGCCGGGTTTGTTGTTGGTCAATTTCTAGTTGGCTTTTAAGCTCTTCGATAGAGGCAAATTTCTTTTCATCCCGAAGTTTGCTAGTAAAAATACATTGTAAATTTTTGCCATAGAGATCGATTTTTGTGTCTAGTAAGTGAACTTCAATACTTGTACTACCCTCATGATAAAATGTAGGGCGGGTGCCTATATTCATCATACCCTTGTAAAGTATATTCTCAACAATAACCCCTACGGCATATACTCCCGTGGCAGGCAACAACTTCGCTCTGTCACTAATACGTATGTTGGCCGTTGGGAAACCGATCTGGGCTCCTCTGCCATCACCATGTATTACGGTGCCATCGATACGGTAGGGACGTCCGAGTAGCAAAGTGGTTTTTTGGATATCGCCATCCAATAGTGCCGACCTGATCTGTGTGGAGGATACGGCACTTCTTTCGATTTCATGTGCCGGTATTTCTTCGAGTTCGTAATGATATTTTGATTTTAATTTGTACAGTAAGTCGAAGTTTCCTTGTCGATTACGACCAAATTGGTGGTCGTAACCTATAATAATTGTATGTGGATGTAAATTGCTTACGAGCACATCGGCAATGTAGTTCTCTGCTTCCATTTCGGCAAACGAACGGGTGAATGGAATAAGTATGAGATGGTCGATGCCCACCTCTCTAAGTGCTTCTATTTTTTCGTCGAGTGTTTGTAATAATCCCATCGTACTTTTTTTGTTTAGTACGTGCCTGGGGTGCGGGTCAAAGCTGATAAGGCAGGATTCTCCTCCTATTTCTTTGGCTTTCTCTATAAGTCTTTGTAAAATTTGTTGATGGCCGATATGGACCCCATCAAAGGTGCCTATGCTGAGAACAGGACTATTGATTTTTGTTTTTAATGGGATGCCTCGATGAACTATCATACTGATTTGACTTGCAAAGGTATGCTAATCACCTATAATCTTCTCATCAAATGTGCTATCAATATCTTAGTATCTTGCATGATGGACTTATCTGTGAACATCTAACATGGTTGATTGACGGTGTTAACACTGATAACCAGCAGCACAAGCAGCCGAACAGTGAATAAGACGATGAGTAATAGCCGTGATGGAAGCGGTATCCTCTGCCAGCCTCCAGGCAGCAGAGATACAAGCGGACAGCGCGAAGTGGCTGCATAAGGTAGAAGGCGATTGGCTCCAAATGCAATCTAAGAATAAACGAGATAAGGTCGAAATTGTAGAATATTACGCTCCTAAAAATAAATTAAAAAAATAAATATGTATCTTTTTATATACTGATAATCAATAAATTAATGTGGTATTTAGTAAAATATGTAATTATTTTTTTGACAAATTCGTTTAGTTTGCAGTACCTTTGCGCTCCCGTAGGGGAATTTAAAACATTTTAATATTAAACAATGAGACATTTAAGTTACAAAACTAAGTTTGTCAACAAACAATCGCACAAGCCTGAGTGGTACGTGGTAGACGCTGCCGACATGAAAGTGGGTAGAATGTGTACAAAAATTGCATCAGTACTTCGTGGCAAACACAAGCCTACCTATACACCACATGCGGATGGAGGCGACTATGTAATCGTAATCAATGCTGAAAAAATTCAGTTGAGCGGTGATAAATTCAATCAAAAAGTATATATCAACTTCAGTGGATACCCCGGTGGTAAAAAAGAAGAGGCTGCCAAAGATTTGTTGGCTCGTCGTCCGGAAGTGATTATCGAACGAGCAGTGAAAGGTATGTTGCCTAAAAATCGTTTGGGTCGTGCGATGTACAAAAAACTGTTTGTGTATACCGGCGATCTACATCCACATGCGGCACAAAAACCTCAAACTCTCAATTAATTTATTCTTTCAAACATATCGTAAAACAATCCGTATAAAATGGAAAAACAAAAAAAAGCAATCGGTCGTAGAAAAGAAGCAGTAGCTCGTGTATACCTCCACAAAGGCAGTGGCACTATCACTGTAAACGATCGCGATTATAAAACATACTTCCCTCTGATGTATTTACAAAATCAAGTAGAATTACCTTTGAAAACAGTAGATGGACTTGACAAATTTGATGTAAATATTACTGTAGACGGTGGTGGACAAAAAGGACAAGCTGAGGCTATCAAATTGGGTCTGAGCCGCGCACTTTGCGATCATGATACCGAATACAGAGCACTACTCAAGCCGGTAGGTCTTCTTACCCGTGATCCTCGCTCTGTAGAACGTAAGAAATTTGGTCACAAAAAAGCACGTAAGAGCTTCCAGTTCTCTAAACGTTAATCTCTACCGACTATTTCAATTTTATTTCAAAACACATTTAACGAACAATATCAATGTCAGAAAATACAACCTTACAACAGCAATTACTCGATGCAGGCGTACACTTTGGTCACTTGCGCAAAAAATGGAATCCCAAAATGCTTCCTTACATCTTTGCTGAAAAAAAAGGAATACATATCATAGACCTCAATAAAACAATTGAAGGACTGGAAGAAGCTGCTGCTGCGATGAAACAAATCGCAAAAAGCGGTAAAAAAATTCTTTTTGTAGCTACCAAAAAACAAGCCAAAGAAATCGTAACAGACTGCGCACAACGTGTGAATATGCCTTACGTCACCGATCGCTGGCTGGGTGGAATGCTTACCAACTTTGCTACTATCCGCAAAAGCGTGAAAAAAATGCAGAGTATCGAAAAAATGCTCGAAGACGCAAGTATCAGCATCAACAAAAAAGAACGTTTGACCCTCAAGCGTGATATGGAAAAAATGAACAAAGTGCTTGGTGGAATCGAAAATATGGCTCGTACTCCGGCAGCCCTATTTATCGTAGATATCTCCCACGAGCATATTGCTCTTGCAGAAGCTCGCCGCCTTGGTATCACTACCTTCGGTATGGTAGATACCAATAGCGACCCCAACAAAGTGGACTTTGCCGTACCTGCCAATGATGACGCTACTAAATCTATTGCAATCATCACCAACTACCTTACGGCCGCTATCATTGAAGGTTTACAAGAACGTGAATCTGAAAAAGATAAAATGGACGAGTCTGACGAAGAAAATATCGATGAAACAATGACTATCCAAATGGGTGAAGATGGCGAAGTAGCCGGTGATGACGCCAAAAAAGGTGCTCCCCGTCGTAAAGCTTCCGGTACCCGTCGTACCTCTACAGCCAAAAAATAAGATTCATTCGAATTCATAACACAAACTTGATATTATAAACCAAAGTGAATTGACAGACATTCTGTTAATTCACTTTTTTAAAGAAATACACTTACACACTATGAGTACAGTAACAATAACAGCCGCTGATGTCAACAAACTTCGTCAGCAAACAGGTGCCGGTATGATGGACTGCCGTGCCGCTCTTCAAGAAACCAATGGTGACTTCGAAGCCGCTATCGATTTCCTTCGCAAAAAAGGACAAAAAGTAGCTGCCAAACGTAGCGATCGCGATGCCAAAGAAGGGGTAGTTATCGCTAAAACATCTTCTAACAATGCCTTCGGTGTCGTTCTGAACCTCACCTCAGAAACTGATTTCGTAGCCAAAAACGAAGACTTTATTCAGCTTGCTCTTCGCTTTGCCGATATCGCAGTAGCTAATAACTGTAGCGACTTGGAAAGCTTCAAAGCTTGTGCTTTCGACAATATCACAGTAGCAGACAAGATCATGGAAACCGTAGCAAAAATCGGCGAAAAAATAGATGTAACATCTTTCGAACGAGTTGAAGCAGATGCCGTAGTAGCATACAACCATGCAGGATACCGTGTAGCAGTTCTTGTAGGACTCAACAAATCACACAGCGAAGCACTCGAAGCAGCAGGTAAAGACGTCGCTATGCAAATAGCGGCTATGAATCCGGTAGCCGTAGATGCCAGCGCAGTATCTGCCGAAATGATCGCCCGTGAAAAAGATATCATCATGGATCAAATGAAAGCAGACCCTAAAATGGAAGGTAAACCCGAAGAAATGATTGCCAAAATCGTAGATGGAAAAATCAATGCTTTCTTCAAAGAAAATACCTTGCTCGCACAGCCTTTTGTAAAAGATGGCAGCAAAACCGTAGCCGAATACCTCAAAGGAATAGAAGCAGGACTCACAGTCACTACTTTCCGCAGATTACACATAGGGTAAACTCTACACCAGCGAAATTGCAAAATACCACCTCTCAACAGGTGGTATTTTTTTTCATCCAATTATATCCCACAGCAAGTTTATATCGGTCTGGGCGTGCCCCTCCGGGTCGGGCAGGACTTCGTCCGTTTGCTTCGCCAAAAGCAACATTTAGTTGCTTCTAACTTGCTAATGCTCCTACTCCTCGCACATATCGGCCAGAGCCTCATGGGCTGCGGCGTATCCGCTACTATCCCTCACGCAGCCTTGCATACGATATCCGTCGTACTAATAAAATATAAAGTAAAAAAGTGAATTGAACTACGAACACGCAATTTTGCGAACCCTCGTCTCATGACGTCCGCCTTCAAAATCCGTATTCAAAAAGGTAGTTGTAAACTCTACAGCCTCTGCTTGACTAATAAAGCGAGCCGGCAAACAAATAATATTTGCATCATTGTGCAGACGTGCCAATTCGGCGATATCATTGCGCCAGCACAATGCAGCTCTGATACCTTGATGCTTATTGGCCGTAATACACACCCCGTTGGCACTACCACATATCAGTATGCCAAATCTAGCCTGGCCAGACTCTACAGCCTCCGCTACCGGGTGAGCAAAATCCGGATAATCCACACTGTCTGTATTATGAGTACCCATGTCCAATACCTGAAGACCGGCATCTAACAAATGACGAACAATGACCTCCTTATAATCTGGGCCTGCGTGGTCGCAACCAATAGCAATAGTGTATGTATGCATATATGAATTAATTAACGCAAATCTACACGCTCACTGCCAATTTTGTATCCCATGTGAAAAAGTTCTACACGATAATTGCCAGCGGCAAAGTCATCCGAAGGCTTCCAATCGAGCGTTACTCCATAAGCTTTCTCCCCTCTTCGATAGGGAACCACCTTGCTGGCAGCATATTTTTTCATTTCGCCATCTACCGTACTAAAGTTACTGTTGCCATACTGCTTGCCATCTGGTCCGGTAATGGCAATAAAAATAATTTTTTCGCCACTCTCACTGATACGATTATCATTCAAATCAAAGGCAATACGAATCAGATCCGCTTTTTTGGCCTTACCGGTTTCTTTTTCTACTTCTTTGCCAAGCAGATTTTTCTTTTGATTAATTGTAGTCATTTTTATATTCGATGCACTCAGCACAGAGCCTTCCTCTACCTTCTTTTCAAGCTTGTTTTTTTCTTCATTCAATTGCTCCCTTTCTTGCGATAATTGCGACTTTTCCTCCAATAGCTGACGTTTATCTTCTGTAAGCTGAATATTCTCTTGTTTCAACGCTACGATCTGCTGTTCATAACTATTGATTTTAGAATTCAACTCAGTGATAAGACGAGTGGCTTCTTTCATTTTTTCAGCATCTGCATTTTTGTCTTGAAGTATTGTTCTGATTTTCGCTTTCAGAGCCTCTACCTCTTCAGACTTAGTAGAAAGTAAGCTATCTACCTGACGATTTTGACTTTTCATTTCATCCAAGCGAGCTAAGGCTGCATTGTATTCTGTTTCCAATTCGCTCAAGTCAGCCGTAGCCGTTTCAACTTGTGAAGTCAGATCTTCATTATTGTCCTCAGTTTTATTTTTCTGAAAAAATAGATACGCAGATAAGGCCGCCAATGCAATGATAATTACTATGAATACTGTATTTTTTGATCCACTTTGAGAGGTGCTATTCGAATGATTTTCCATAATGTTCAAGTTTATACAACAAAGAAACAGACTCTTGATTGCAATGTCAAGACAATCAGCGGTAAATATTTGTTATATTTACACATATTCTACTACTATGTTTAAGCCAGAAAGTCTGCTACTGATAGATATCGAAACGGTACCTCTTCATAAATCCTATCATGAACTTTCGCAGCGTATGAAAGTATTGTGGGATAAAAAAGCACAATTGATAGACAAGGAAAATGTGGATAGTGAACAGTTATTTTCTGATAGAGCAGGCATATATGCCGAATTTGGAAAAATAATTTGCATCGGTTTGGGGTATTTCACTAAAGTAGCAGATGGTTACCAACTACGAGTCAAATCACTGGCCAACGATAATGAAGAGGATCTGCTATCTTCCTTTAGCACGGTGTGTAATAAGTTTTTCACCTCGCCACAAAAACAATTTTGTGGGCACAATATCAGAGAGTTCGACATACCGTATATTTGTAGGCGTTCTTTTATCAATCAAGTTACATTGCCACAGATATTGGCCGATTTGCAAAACAAAAAACCATGGGAAAATCCCATGCTCGACACAATGCAATTTTGGAAATTCGGCGAATACAAAAACTTTGTTTCTGTAGACCTATTGTCGGCTGTATTACAAATCGATAGTCCCAAATCGGATATTGATGGGAGTGAAGTGGCTCAGGTCTACTGGCAGCAAAATGATTTGAATCGTATAGTTGAGTATTGCAACAGAGATGTAGTGACGGTAGCGCAAATACTCATGCGGCTCAATGGCTTCGACTTGCTCAAAGAAGAACAAATTTTATACCCTGACTAATGAAAGAATATAAAGATCTAGAAAAAAAAATAAAAGAGGGTGATTTAAAACCGGTATACCTAATACACGGAAAGAATACCTACTACGTTAATTTATTTACAACATTATTCGAATCAAGCGTACTACAGGAGCATGAGAAAGATTTTAATTTATCCATTCTATATGGGAAAGATATTGCCAATGCCGCTCAAGTAATAAGTGAATGCAGAAGCTATCCATCATTTGCACCAAAAAGACTAGTTATCATCAAAGATGCTAAATCTATGAAAAAACTGAGTGATATAGCAGACTATGTCAAAAACCCATCTAATTCTACCATCTTAGTCATTTCTAATAACTCAGATGAAATTGATAAGAATAGTGTTTTGCTGAAAAGTGTTCAAAAGATAGGGCAAGTTCTCAAATGTGATGAAATAAAAAATCAAGATGTAGAAAAATGGATCAGTGATTATTGCAAAGAACAAAATATTAAAATTGGTTTTACAGAAGCCGCATTATTAAGTGCTTATTTAGGAAATGATTCTCAAAAAATCGTCAATGAATTACAGAAAATCACCCCTAATCTAGCAGAAGATAGAGTGGTCACCTCTGAGTTGATCGAACGCTATATTGGCATCAGTAAAGGCTACAATATGTTTGAATTTACTAAAGCGATTTTAGAAAATGACCATGTGAAATCATATTCAATTTTACATTTTTTAGTCAATGATAAAAATTTTAATCTGGTATTTTTATCTAATAATCTCTATTTGGAGTTTCGAAAATTGTATATTTATCACTATAGTCAACATCTGGATGATAATGCTAAAAGTGCCCTGATGGGTATCAATTATTACTTTTTAAAAAACTATAAGCAAGCATCTCGACATTACACCTTAGCCAAAACGATGGAGGCTATTAAACTTATTCATCAACTCAACTTGAATAGCATCGGTGTAGGGGTAAAAAATAATAAGTCGACTATAATCAATGAATTCACTGCCAAACTATTGAGTTTATGAAAATTTTCTATATACTTATATTTGTATCTGCCTTATTCGTCAGTAATACACTGCCTGCACAACGTATAGTGCTTAAGAAAAAATCTGCAGCGTGTCTTAGACACCTACGCTTGATAGAAGCAACCTATAGCTACGAGGGTTCAGCTCAACGGCCAATTGGTCGAATATATGAGTTTACACTTCAAGTGCTCAAACCACATGTAAAAATTGACTCAGTATGGTTTGGAAACACACCTGTGCCTATAACAATTACCGATAAAAATGCTCAGAATATAGGTGGCAAAACACTTTCGCAAGATGTGTACTCGGCAAAGGCTAATAGAGATTTATACAAAAACTTTTCGCATAATACGGATAGTACCCAACATGCTGCTCATTTTGTGCCCCCATTTGTACTCACACACGAAGCGGCGATTATGTACACCTACAAATCTAAGCGACATTACCTACTTGTAGGGCAGGCGATAGAAAAAGAAGCTAAAAAATATAGAGAGTAGAATAATTGAGGTGTAGCAAGCTATTTTTTCGATACCGAGTACGTCTTCACACCCTGCGAAGTGGAAACCTTTAGGAAGTATACACCATTGGCGAATGAGCGCATATCAATAGTAGAGGAAGAACCGGATGAAATAGATTGCTCATGTATTTTTTGGGACAGAGTATTAAAAATACACACATGGTAATTATCATTTGAATTTGGAGCTTGGAGATGAAGGTAATCTGTGGTAGGATTAGGATAAATCGATAAAGACCAATCAGGATGATAATCAATAGAATTTACAGTCATCACCGTATAGCAGTCAGATGTATCAATACAGCCATTGGTATTTACCACGACCGCATAATCGCCCACAGTGCTAGCAACATAAATCAGAGAGGTATCACCTGGCAAAATTTGATAGGGGTTACAACGTATCCATTGCACTTGCGAACCATTATTGGCATAAGAGTATAAGGTTGCTCCCGATTGAAAGACTGTAGTATTTGGCTGTATAATCGTCAGATTCAACTCGATGATACTATCACAGCCCAATACATTTAATAAGGTATCATAATAGAGGCCACTATTGCTGATAGACTGTCCATTAAAATTATAGTTTTTACATGCAGTTTCAGTCATTATATAGCTTGGTGAACTGTTCAGAATGGTAAGATTGAGCATGAGGATACTATCGCAAGTACTGGCAGACAAAAATGTATCATAGTATATGCCACTTTGTGTATACAAATTTCCATTAAACAGATATTGATCGCAGCTTGTTTGATTTATGGGTAATATCTGAGGTGTGCAACAACTCACGTTCGACAGCGAATCGCCATTCATAGTCCAGCTTTTGATATTGATTAAATAATTTCTTGCCGGTATGGCATTGGCTTGATAAAATAGGGCGGCCGCTCCCAAATTTTTCCCCTGGGGTATGGCTGGCATTGATGCCCACCCTATGAGTGTAGCTGAATAATTTAGGCAACTCATACCGCAGCTGTCAAAAATTCCATTGATATTGACTGAGCTATTCATGTTCCATGTGTTGAGTGGGTAATTAAAACTTGTTGCATTTTTGAACATGTTACTCATTTGGATGATATTAGAGGTATTCCAATTTTGTAAATTCTGATTGAAGCTTATAGCATCTCTAAACATATTGCTGCTATTGGTTACTGATACCGTATTCCACAAAGATAAATCCTGATTGAAGCTCGATGCATCTCTGAATAGTGAGCTCATATTTATTACATTTTGAGTATTCCAATTATTCAGAGGTTGATTAAATGTGGTAGCACCAGCAAACATATTTGACATATTTGTTACATTTTGAGTATTCCAATTATTCAGTGGCTGATTAAAAGCAGTAGCGTTAGCAAACATATTTGACA
>DAIUCL010000074.1:0-12705 GCA_036846185.1 Chitinophagaceae bacterium | reverse complement strand
GAATTAAATAATATAATTGATTTACCAACAAGAACAATTGGAAAAATCCTAAACAATATGCTATACTTTCATTACAACTCATTGATCATCAAACGAGGAATCGGACCAGTAGTTATTGACACTAATTTCTTGCAATATAATATGTTTAACTGGCCAAAATTATATAAAAAACTATGGACTAACCTGTTCTTTCAATTCGATAAAAATGGCTTCTTAAAAGAAATATACAACAATATTTTTGAAGCATCAATTAGTAACAAGATTTCAATTAACGAGCTTTATGATGCAGCTCTCAATTACAAACTCTTATCCAACTATTATTGGATTATTGAAAATTAATCCCTACCCAACAAACAACTCACTCATTATATAATCTGCAATAAGTTTCCCATTTCTTGTAAAACTTACCCTATTATCATCCACTACCAACATACCTTCCGCAACAAATCCAGAAACAATTCGTTTAAACTCTTGTATCTCCTCCTCTAACATTTCTAATTGTAAATTGTTCATCACCAATCCCTCAGACCTTCTCAACGAAACTAATATTCGTTCATTTATCCGCTCTGTTCTGCTTAGCACCTCCGCCTCAGATGGCAACTCCCCACTCATAATTCGCTTTATATACATCGCATTATTAGCCACATTCCAGCTTCGTTGCACCCCATCAAAACTATGTGCCGACGCCCCCAATCCCACATAAGGAACATAGTCCCAATAAGAACTATTATGCTTCGACTCCATGCCAGTCTTCGCGAAATTCGAAATTTCATAATGCCTGAAACCTTCTATTACTAAGCGATCCATCAAATATTCATACTGAGCACCTGCCTGTTCCTGATTCATAGGCAATTCTTTCTTCACTTTTATAAAATGTGATAAAGCCGTCTTGGGCTCTACGGTCATACTATAACAGGATATATGTTCCAAGCGCTCTCCCACCATCTTTTCTATATTTCTTTGCCACTTCACATCGGTCAAGAGAGGATACCCAAATATCAGATCTCCACTCAAATTTTCAATGCCGGCATCCTGCGCAATTCGAATACAAGCCAATGCCTCCTCTCCCGTATGAAGCCTATTCATATAGCGCAAATCTTCATCATAAAAACTCTGAATACCGATACTAAGTCTATTCACTCCTATGTTCATCCAACTCTTTACTGTAGTTCTTATTATATCATCCGGATTCGCTTCCAAACTGAGCTCCACATCGCTCACTATACATGCTACTCTTCCCAACGCATCCAAAATCCTCCCGAGCTCGTCACCCTGCAAAAGACTAGGTGTACCACCACCAAAATATATAGTACGGATCTCGTATCTACTCAACTCTTCCTTTCGTAGTTCTATCTCCTGCAATAAAGCCGTCAAATAGTCGTTTTTCAGTTGAAAACTCGTCGAAAAATGAAAATCGCAATAATGACATGCCCTCCTGCAAAATGGAATATGAATGTATATACCAGCCAATGTGTTCGCTTTACGTGCAAATGTACTTTCTTTGTCCTATAGCTTTCCCATTCATTGCTGTGAATATCGTTTACTCTTTCATATTATCACTATTTATCTCTCTTGTATCAGCTTCTACACTTGCACAGCAAGTTAATCTCACTCTACAAGGACCTCAAGCGGATTCTTTTCGCATACTCAGTAATCTTCCTAGCACCTATCCCTCTCTATCGCAGGCTACTGAACAACTTCACATTGCCACCCTCGAACTTATTAGCAAAGGCTATCTGGCAGCCTCTATCGATAGCATCTTTACCAACGAAGACCCATCCTCTATCCATGCTCATGTCCAACTCGGACACGCTTATCAATACGTAGCCATTCGTAACGGGAACGTTCCTCCAGCTTTACTTCAACAATTTCGCTTCGACGAAAAAACCTATGTGCAAAAACCTATTTCTCCAAAATCACTTTTACCCCTATTCAAAAAAATCATTACACACTTCGAAGAAAATGGATACCCCTTTGCACGTATTCAGCTCGACAGCATCATAGATCAACATGGCCAAATATCTGCCGCCATCTTGCTTCATCAAGGCCCTCTCATGAAACTCGATACCATCATCATCCACGACGATGCCAATATCTCCCGACATTTCCTTCTCAAATACCTAGGACTCAAACAGCACCAGCCTTACAAAGAATCCCAACTACGACAAATAAGCACACGTATCCGTGAGCTCAACTTTATTACCGAATCTTACCCCTGGCGTATGGACTTCACCACCACGCGCAACACACTCAACCTATTCGTCAAAAACAAAAACGCTAACCGTGCCGACATACTGCTTGGTATGATGCCCTCCAACGATGAAATAGGGGGCAGATTCCTCCTAAGTGGTGATGTCAAAATGGCCTTTGCCAATGCATTAGGATATGGTGAACAAATTCAACTCAACTGGCAAAATCTTCAATACCGCTCCCCTCGCTACGATCTCCAATTCTCCTTACCCTACCTCTTTCAATCCGTATTTGGCCTCACTGGCCGTTTCGACTTTTTCAAAAAAGACTCCACTTTTCGCACTACCCAAGGCGAACTCGGATTACTCTACCAGCCACATGCACAACAATATTTTAAACTATTTTACGAACTCAGTTCCTCCAGAGCCATCACCATCAACATCGACCAGCTTATCGCTACTCGACGATTACCCACTCATGGCGATATCAGCTATCGCACACTCGGTATCGAATCCTTTCAAAGCAAACTCGACTACCGACTCAATCCACGCAAAGGCCATAGTCTTCGAATTCAAGCCGGAGTATCCTTTCGTACCATGAGCAAAAACACCAGCGTCGAAAACACCTTCGACCCCATCACCGGCGAATCCTTCGCTTATCTCTATGACACCCTACAACTCCGAAATTACAAATACAACCTCAAAGCAGAACTGTATCGCTTCTCTCCTCTGGCCAAAAAATGGACATTAGCCACACTTTACAACGCAGGCATCACCCTCAGCGACAACCCACTCTTCCGAAACGAAGTATTCCAAATCGGGGGCTACAGACTTCTTCGAGGCTTCGACGAAGGAAGCCTCTTCGTAGATCATTACCAAGTCTTTACACTCGAACCCCGCTACCTACTATCCCAAAACTCTTACTTCTTTCTCTTCACCGATGCCGCCTACCTTCACTCCCGATTCATAGGCACACCCCATCAATTTGCCTACGGCACAGGGCTTGGCATGTCATTCGAAACCCGAGCAGGATTCTTCAACCTCAGCTATGCTCTCGGCGGACGCACCGATGCCCCGCTACTCTTTCGCAATTCCAAAATCCACTTCGGATATATCAATGTATTCTAATAAGTAATTATTTTTTTTGGAGGGAGCCCGGCCATACACCTCCACTCAGCCATGTCGAGCTTTCCGCTTGTATCTCATGGCCATCCACACAAAAGCCTCACACACAGCCATGAGGATACCGCTACAATCTCGGCTAGTTTTCACCGACTAACACCTCATTCAGCAGTCTCACAATACAATATTCTCAATACTAATAATATGTACACTAAAAAAAATCAATACTCAATATGGCTATACCAATAGATCGCAAACAACTCAAAGCAAAAAAATATACTTACAGTAAAGTGCACTCTACATGGCAAATACCATATTCGCACAAAGTCTTACTATTGCTACACCATTACTGCCACTTGCATCATCTCTTTCACCGCATCTACCACACCTTGTGCATCATAGCCACACTCCCTATGCAACTCTGCAGGCTTACCATGCTCCACAATACGATCAGGTATACCTAGCATACGTAGCTGAGGATGATAATCATGCTCCGCAAAAAACTCCAAACAAGCAGACCCAAAACCACCTACTATAGTACCATCTTCAATCGTAATCACTTTGCGATATTTCTTGCCTACTTCATGCATTATTGTTTCGTCTATAGGCTTCACAAAACGCATGTTGTAATGAGCAGGGTTCAGGCCCTCTTCTCTAAGCATTTCACAAGCCTTCATCACAAAATTTCCCGGATGACCGATCGACAAAATGGCTACTTCTTCGCCCTCCTGCACCTTCTCACCCACACCTACGGGCATCTTTTCAAAAGGCGTCTGCCACGACGGCATCACACCCTCGCCCCGAGGATATCGAATCACAAAAGGCAAGTTGTTATCTTCCAGCTGAGCGGTATACATCATATCGCGCAGCTCTTTCTCATTCATCGGCGCCGCCACGATCATATTAGGGATACAACGCATATACGCTATATCATACGCCCCATGATGCGTAGGACCATCATCACCTACCAGCCCCGCCCTATCCAGGCAGAATATTACAGGAAGCTTCTGAATTGCTACATCATGGATCACCATATCATACGCGCGCTGCATGAAAGAAGAGTAGATATTACAAAATACTTTCATACCCTGCGTAGCCAGACCCGCACTCAGCGTCACAGCATGCTGCTCACAGATGCCTACATCAAAGGCTCTATCCGGCATAGCTTCCATCATATACTTGAGCGAGCATCCCGATGGCATGGCCGGAGTCACACCCATTACCTTAGGATTCTGTTCTGCTAGTTCTATCATCGTTTTGCCAAACACATCCTGGTACTTAGGAGGCATTGGCTTGTCATACACAACCTTGCTGATTTGGCCGGTATGCTTGTCAAAAAGCCCGGGAGCATGCCATAGCGTTTGATCTTTTTCGGCCAGGTCATACCCCTTTCCTTTTACAGTATTTATGTGAAGTAATTTAGGACCATTGATCTTTTTCAAATCTTTGAGTATTTCTACCAGCTTCACCACATTATGACCATCCACCTGGCCAAAATAGCGCAAGCCCAGCCCTTCAAACAGATTACTCGTACGCGATACAATACCTTTGATACCCGCCTCCAGTTTCGAAGCCATTTTCTGATGAAACTCTCCAAATGGCATTTTACCAATCAAATTCCACACCTCATCTCGCAGATGATTGTACTTCGAAGATGTGGTTATATCGGTTAGATATTCTTTGAGCGAACCCACATTAGGGTCGATACTCATATTATTATCATTCAAGATAATCAACATATTATTGGGTGCACTACCGGCATGCTGAAGGGCTTCGAAGGGTAAGCCGGCCGTCATCGCACCATCGCCTATGATAGCCACATGCTGCCTTGCATGATCTCCCTGCAAGTGCGACGCTATCGCCATACCCAAAGCAGCCGATATAGAGGTAGACGAGTGCCCCACGCCAAAGGTATCATACTCACTTTCACTGCGTTTAGGAAAACCACTAAGACCATTGTATTTTCTATTCGTATGAAATACATCTCTACGTCCGGTAAGGATTTTATGTCCGTAAGCTTGATGCCCCACATCCCACACCAGCTGATCATGCGGTGTATCAAACACATAGTGCAAGGCTACCGTAAGCTCTACCACGCCCAGGCTAGCGCCAAAGTGCCCTCCATTGACACTCACTGTATCTATAATAAATTGCCTTAATTCAGAACAGACTTGAGGCAACTGTTCTTTTTTTAATTTTTTTAAATCGGCGGGTGAGTTAATAGTAGCTAGTAGCGGACCGGGTTCAAACTGCATGGTTTACATCTTTAATAGGTCAAAAATACACGATGTTTTCAGTATTACACTAGGTTTTTTCTATTTACGGGTTCTTACATGATAGGTTTTAGCAATACATTATAACAATACACATCGTAATTTTGTACCATGTGGCAAGAAATCACACTCGCTATCAAAGATTATGCAGCAGCCTGGCGATTTGTTCAAATACATCGCCTAGGCAAGTTGATTATCCTATCCGGAGTATTGTACTTACTCGTATTTTGCCTTACTCTCTATGGTGTATGGCTGGGGGTGGATACAGGCCTGGATTATCTTTTATCCATATCCTGGATAGAGAGTACACGACATTTTTTATCTCGATATCATTGGCTGCTGACCCTGAGCAAAATCCTTACTTTTTTGAGTACACTCTTCCTGGGCATTTCTATTTACAAATATCTCTTTCTTGCATTGGCCTCACCACTCTTTGCCTATATATCGGAGCGCAGTGCCGAGGCCTATACGGGCGTACACACACCTTTTTCACTCACACAATTTCTCAAAGATATACTTCGTGGCATACTTGTTTCCGTTCGCAATGCTATCGCACAACTTCTTATTACATTACTATTATTTTTCCTTTCTTTATTTCCGGTAATAGGCTTACTTTTTTCTGTACTTATGATCAGCAACGATGCCTATTATTACGGTTTTTCTATGCTCGATTACAATTGCGAACGTCACAAAATGGGTATAGGCACCAGCCGTCGATTTATCAAACAACACAAAGGACTTGCCATAGGCAATGGCCTTGTAATGTATGCGGCACTTTATATACCCATATTAGGCCCACTTATCGTAGCGCCTCTATCGGTAGTAGCCGCTACTCTCAGCTTTTATACCCATACCCAATATACCATTACACGATCGGCATCTCATCCCACTTCATCTATCGATTAATATGAACAAAGGCATACTTCATCTGCTACCAAATATACTAGCCTACCAAAAGTCAGATACCCTCCCTGCAAGTGTGGGTACGGTGATCCACTCTATCAAACATTTTTTTGTAGAAGAAATCAAAAGTACACGCCGATTACTCCGTCTACTCGACAGAACGTTTGATATCGATGCTTGCACATTTTATACCATCAATGAGCACAGCCATTTAGCGATCGCAGATGCCGAAAAGCTTTTACATCAAGGTATTTCTATCGCCTTTATCGCCGAAGCCGGATGTCCGGGCGTGGCAGACCCCGGGCAGGAGCTGGCCGCTATGGCACATCGGATAGGAGCAATCGTAAAACCTTATGTGGGACCTAACTCTCTTTTACTTGCCTTGATGGCATCCGGATTCAACGGACAGCATTTTCAATTTTGGGGATACTTACCCAATAAGCAGCCGATGCTCGCTCAAAAAATAAAACTCTTGGAGCAAGACAGCGTAAGCCGGCAATGTTCGCAACTGTTTATCGAAACTCCCTACAGAAATCATCAGCTCTTGAGCGAACTCATACAGCATGCCCACCCCAACACTCGCTTGTGCATAGCCGCCAACCTGACCGCTGATGACGAGTGGATACGATCCATGCGGCTGAGTGAGTGGAAAAAAATGGACGTAAATCTTCATAAAATACCTGCCGTTTTTGTCCTCTATGCTGGCGATTAATTTCAACATTTTTTTTTCTAATCTGCATACTGGGGCTAACTATATTAAAATAATTAGCTGGGGCATGCACGGCTATTCGCTCCTACTCCTCGCTGCGCAGGCGGTGAGGCTTGGCAGTGCAGGTAGCTCTGTGCCGCCGCTCCTGCACCGCTAGCCTCACTCGCCATTGCATCTGTGGGGTAGTCGCTACTATCCGGCTGCCGGCCGGGGAGTGACTGGATGTGATGTAAAGCTATTGTTGCTCTTTGCATCGGATCGAGCGCATGCGCTATTCTACTCATGACAATATGACTTGTGTGGTCATTCCAGAAAATTCGTTTTTCTGTTTTATTGCAAGTTCATGATTAGCATGATGTGTGAAGATATGAGCATTGTGATTATCCTTATGCAATGATAACTGAGCTCAAAATGCACTCACCGACTTTATTGTGTGAGGGATAGTAACGAAAAGCCCCGATAGCCTACATACCAGCCTACTGTGAGTAGGGGGGCGGAGGCACGGAGCCACTCTACGAGCTAGTAGGCTGAGTGTGTCGGCAGAGGGCTTGTAGTGGATAGCCCGACCCGCAGGGGCACACCCAAAAATACATTGAGTACCGAAAAACACGAACTATCCGCGCCTTTAAGTGGTGATTAGAAATAAGACTAGGATAATATCAAGCCTGGCAGGATACCAAGTAGTATGATGAGTATGGCATTGACTAGGAGCATGGCATGCTCTGTGATAGTGGGCTGATGTAGTAGTGTAGGTTCGCCTTTTTTGAAGTACATACTCATTATGACTTTGAAATAATAATAGACCGATATGGCTGCCATCAATACAGCAAAAATGACTAATCCTAACAAAGTGCCTTGCTCCACAGCAGCACTCAATACCCAATATTTGGCAAAGAAGCCTCCGGTGAGCGGTATGCCTGCTAGCGATAACAGGGAGATGGTGGTGGTAAATGCTAGGAGTGGGTGCTTAGCTGCTAGTCCGTTGAAGCCATCATAACTATGATCGTCGAGGTAGGCTATCGTAGCAAATACACCTAATGAGGCAAGTGTATAAGCTCCTGCATAGAGGAGTATCCCCTGCCAAGAGCTGGCATTGAAGGCGAATATAGCAAAGAGCATGAAGCCCGCCTGAGCGATAGAGGAGTAGGCCATCATTCGTTTTACACTTTGCTGGTATACTGCTGTAATATTACCAAAAAATAAGGTGAGGATGATGAGGGCAGCTATGCTCATCTGCCACATTTCGCTCACGCTGCCAAATGACCCATGAAATAGTCTCAGGAAAGCAAGAAAAACAGCTACTTTCACTATGGTGGACATGAATGGCGTAAAGGCGGTAGGTGTACCATCGTATACATCGGGTGTCCAGTAGTGAAAGGGGGCTGCGGACACTTTGAAACCAAAGGATACTACAAGTAGTAGTATGCCTAAAAAGGATAAAGAACTGGTGCTGGTAATTTCTTGAAACTGCCCTTGAAATGCGGAGGTATTGATAGCAAATGTACCGGTAGCACCATAAATCAGCGTGATACCCATTAATAGAATACCGGTACTAAAGGCGCCCATCAAAAAATATTTGAGTGCGGCCTCACTGCTTTTTATACTATCTTTTTGAGTGCCTGCGAGGATGTACTGAGGTATAGACATTATTTCTATTCCGACAAAGAGTATAAGAAGACTGTTGTAGGTCGACATCATGTACACGCCACACATCACAAAGAAAAGCAAGGCGTAGTATTCGGCGTCATTTTTGCCCACTCTACTGATCGTGTTATGAAAGATAAGGGTATATATCAGAAAACAAGCACTAATGATGACATTGAACCATCCGGTGTAGGCATTGATTTCGATTGAATTGTAAAAAGTAGTGGCGACCCCTGCGTAGAGCTTATAATCGTACCATGTAGCGCCCAACAATAGAAGCGAACCAATGATAGCAAGTAACTGTACTTGACCGGCTTTTCGGATAAATAGACCGGCGATCATCATGGCTACGCCGAGTAATGCTGATATGATAATTGCACTCATTGTTTTTTTGTTTTTGCCCGATTACTGTCGGGTACAGGTTTGTTTGTTTCTTACGACTATGAAAGAAGGTTTAGTAATAAATTGGGTTGGAAACCAAAAACTAATACCATTGCTATTATGATAATCAATGAAAGAAACTCTAGTGTATTTAAATCCTGAAAGTTTTCTGTTTTTTGATTGGTGTTGCCAAAAGCTACTTTTTGAACCATAGAAAGTGTATACACCGCTGCCAAAATGACACCTACACCGGCTATGATGGTTAGTGTTTTTGCCATAGGTATACCGGAGCTGAACATGCCCGTAAACATCATAAACTCACCGGGAAAACCATTGGTAAGGGGTAGTGCAATATTGGCCAACGATAATACGACTAATGCGATAGTAAACTTGGGGGCTACTTTAGCAATGCCTCCCATCTCTGTCATGCTCTGTGTATCCAATCGCTGTTCTATGATATGGATAAGTATCCAGATGCCTAGTATAGTAATACCATGATTGAACATTTGTATATAAACCCCCTCTGTAGCAAGGGCCGATCCTGAAAAAAGTGCGGCACTCATGAGTCCGATATGTGCAATGGACGAGTAGGCGACTAGACGTTTTATATTGGACTGAACCATTGCCATACATGAAGCATAAATGATTCCTATCACAGAGAGTACCATCACTAGTTGTGTCCAATGAGCTACTCCGGCCGGGAGTATGGGCATTAACCAATATACCACTGCATATAAACCCATTTTTACCATCAGTGCGCTAAGGACTACAGTCACAGGAGTAGCACTTTGCTCATAGGCATCAGGCTGCCAGGTATGGAATGGAAATATGGGCATCTTGATAGCAAAAGCTAAAAACATGAGCCAGAACATGCCTAGCTGCTGCGTAGGCGACATACTCATACCTGCTTGTAAAATAGCATCATAGGAGAAAGATTTTAGTTCTGTATGATTGTAGAGGATGATCAATGCCACTAACATGAGTAAACTCCCTACAAAGGTGTACACAAAAAACTTGAACGTCACAGCCACCCTTCGCTCACCTCCATACATAGAACTTAAAAAGTAGACAGGGATCAATGCTAATTCCCAAAAAAGGTAAAAAAGCAATGCATCTTTAGCCATGAAGACTCCCATCAGTCCTGCTTGCGCCAGCAAAAGCAATCCATAGAAAACGCCCGCACGATCTTGGCTAGACTGATAGGTAGCTAATGTAAGTAGGGGAAAAACAATAGCAGTGAGTAATACCATGAGCATCGACATGCCACTATGAATATGTAAGGTAAAGTGAGCTCCTATTACAGCTATCCATTCAGTATCAACGTACAAAGATGCCTCCTGATGTGATACAAATGCGTTCAAGGCCATAATCCCCACAGCCAGGGTAGCCAATGAGCTAAACATTGCCAATGGCTTGGCCATCGAATGAGGAGCCACCAAGCTGATAATGCCTGTCAGTATGGGTATGAATAATAGGAGTAATGTCAACATGTGCTCTTCGTTTGAATGAATTGAATTTATAATTTAATAAATATTAATTGTAAGGCTACTAGTAAAATCACTCCTACAACTATTAAAAACATGTAGGTGCCAACCATCCCATTTTGAATCAATCTGATTTTGTGACTACTGAAATTTACGATTCGCCCCACACCATTTACTATACCATCGATACCTGCTTTTTCTACAATTTGCTCGGTGATTTTACTAATCAGATTCAAAGGCTTGACTATAATGGCATCGTAGAGCTCATCCATATACCACTTTTGTTCAAATAGGCGATTCATACCTGTACTAGTTTCTGACGGATTATACTTTTTGAAACCAAACCATGCCAATAATATCCCTACTACAGCTATGGCAATAGCAACAGCCATTAATACATATTCTGTACTGTGATCAAGGTGCATTTCATGAGCAGAGGTCACCACCCTGCTAAGGTAGCTGTGCAACCAATGATGACCACCTAATACTTCGGGTATACCAATAAATCCTGCTATGACTGAAAACACTGCCAATATGATTAAAGGCATCGTCATTAATGCAGGACTTTCATGAGGATGACCTTCACCTCTGTACTCTCCATGAAAGGTGACAAACAAAAGTCGAAACATGTAGTACGCCGTCATCAAAGCAGAGAGCATACCTACAACCCATATACCGGTGGCCAAACCACCTTGCGCAAATATATGCATCATGATTTCATCTTTGGAGAAGAATCCACTTAAAGGAGGTATGCCTGCTATGGCTATACAACCGATGAGAAAAGTCAAATAAGTGGTTTTCATATACTTCCGCAAACCTCCCATTTTTCGGATATCTTGCTCGCCATCTACAGCATGAATCACAGAGCCTGAGCCCAAAAACAGTAAAGCCTTGAAAAAAGCGTGTGTAATGACATGAAACACGGCTGCCGTATATGCGCCAACTCCTAATGCCATAAACATAAAACCTAATTGACTTACGGTAGAATAGGCCAGTACCTTTTTGATATCCTGCTGACGAGTAGCTATCGTTGCCGCAATAAAAGCAGTAGCAGCTCCTATTATCAATATAACCTGTTGTACATCTATAGTGAGCGAATAGATAAAATGACTACGAGTAATCATATAAATACCCGCAGTGACCATCGTAGCAGCATGGATTAGTGCAGAAACAGGCGTAGGACCCGCCATCGCATCGGGTAGCCAGGTAAATAATGGTAATTGAGCACTTTTACCTGTGGCGCCTATAAATAAACAAATCGCTACAGCACTTAAAAAAGGAATATCGGCACCTTGAGTAGCTATCATGGATTGAATGTTGTGATATTCCAAAGTACCAAATCGAGAAAACAATAAAAACATCCCTATCAGAAAACCCAAGTCGCCAATGCGATTCATCACAAATGCCTTGCGAGCCGCATAGGTATAATCAGTATTCTGATACCAAAATCCTATCAGAAGATAAGAACAGAGCCCTACTCCTTCCCAGCCAATAAACATGATAAGAAAACTACTTCCCATCACTAATAACAGCATAGAGAATACAAAGAGGTTTAAATATGCAAAAAACTTTCCAAATCCTTCATCATGCCCCATATAAGAAATGGAATAAAGATGTATCAAGAAGCCAATCCCCGTAATAATTAACAAAAACAAACTGGTAAGGGCATCTATCCGAAATGAAAAGGGGATTTGTATGGATGCTGTGTGAATAAAATCAAATACATGAACTATAGCCGGCTCAGCATCCGCAGGCAATGCTTTCACCTCCAAAAACACCAATAATGACACTACAAATGAAGCCAATACGGCACTAGAGGAAATCCAACCGGAGGCATGCCCCAAGTGCTTGCGACCCAAGCCTGCTATCAGAAACCCTAGCAGAGGAAATAAAGGTATCAACCATGCTTGCTGAATCATTGGATAGGTATTAGTTTTTTAATCGATTTAGAATATTAATATCAATACTTCGAACTTTACGATACATCATCACAATAATAG
>DAIUCL010000073.1:11079-12723 GCA_036846185.1 Chitinophagaceae bacterium | reverse complement strand
GTACTACACTTGTCAATTTTGATATTGGGGGGGATATACTTATAGCAGGTAAAAATTGTATAACAGGTCAGTATACACTGGAGAATAATGGAGCCTATAACTCCAATGGTACCCTGTTCACCGGAAGTGCCACGAATAATGATGGGCCGGGCACCGGAGAGTTTTTTTATCGCGATTCTTTTCCCGTTTACCATTTTGAAACAAGTCAAGGTGCAGTAGCTATCAGAAGGGGTGAGGAGGCTGCTATTTTCACATTAATGGATCCCATAAATGATTTTTCAGGAGGAAAAGGTCATATGTCTACTATCAATAGTAATAGATCCTTTGATGCTGAACTTTACAGAAATACAACTGCAACCGGTGATTTTTCAAAATCGAATGGCTTAGGAGATATTGAGCTAGCAGGTGATGAGCCAGGAATTGAAATTGGGAATAGAGTGTGGAATGATCTTAACAAAAATGGAATACAAGATGTTGGAGAAGTTGGTATTGCTGATGTCAGCATCCAAATTTTCGCCGATTTTAACAATGATAATATTCCTGATGGTCCTGCTCTAGGTTCAGTGAGTACAGATGCTAATGGGCAATTCTATTTTGATAATTTAAATATAGTAGATGGTGATCCTTCTGTTCCCGGTAATCAGCCTGGTCCTCAATCCGGTAAAAAATATCTAATTGCAATCGCATCTTCTGATTGGTCTGGAAATATGGGTATTGCTGAATTGAATGGTATGGTTATTACGCAAAAAGATATTGGAGGTTCTGGCCAACCTGACGTAAGAGATAATGACGCACAATTATTAAATGGCTTCCCTACTATTATTGTTGAAACAGGATCGTTTGGTGAAAATAATCATAGTTATGATTTTGGTTTTACAACATGTGTTGCTGATGCAGGCAACCCTCTATCGCTGTCTTGTATAACTCCTTCAGGACTTATAGGAACTCCTGCCATTACAGGATTTACTTATTCGTGGAGTCCCATTACAGGATTAGATAATCCTGCCATAGCACAGCCAACATCGAGTGCTTTAACTACTACAATTTACACAGTGACCGTTAATGGGGCTTGTAGTTCGACAGTAACGGTTACGGTTGACAAAACAGCACCTATAGCCAATGCGGGTACAAATGCTACAACGACCTGTACGACACCGAGTGTTACAATAGGCACTGCATCGATTGTTGGTAATACCTATTCCTGGTCCCCTGTATCAGGATTAAGTGCCGGCAATATTGCACAGCCAACAGCGAATCCATTATCGACTACGACCTATACCGTCACCGTTACGGGAGCTAATGGTTGTTCTGCCACTTCGAGTGTAACGGTTACGGTTGACAAAACAGCACCTATAGCCAATGCGGGTACAAATGCTACAACGACCTGTACGACACCGAGTGTTACAATAGGCACTGCATCGATTGTTGGTAATACCTATTCCTGGTCCCCTGTATCAGGATTAAGTGCCGGCAATATTGCACAGCCAACAGCGAATCCATTATCGACTACGACCTATACCGTCACCGTTACGGGAGCTAATGGTTGTTCTGCCACTTCGAGTGTAACGGTTACGGTAGACCAAACAGCGCCTATAGCCAATGCGGGTACAAATGCTACAACGACCTGTACGACACCGAGTGTTA
>DAIUCL010000073.1:0-10979 GCA_036846185.1 Chitinophagaceae bacterium | reverse complement strand
CTAATGGTTGTTCTGCCACTTCGAGTGTAACGGTTACGGTAGACCAAACAGCGCCAGTTTTAATAGTAAGTACAGATACAATAGTTTGTAATGGGGCTTTCACTGTCATAACAATAGCTGGTGCATCAAATTACCTGTGGTCAAACGGAAGTACAGCGGATACGGCGCATTTATTTGTAGGTAGTTATACTGTTTTAGGGGAGAATATGAATGGATGTACAGCTAGTAAAAATGTAAACATTGTTAATAAACAAGGTTCAATTGGTAGCTATGTTTGGGAAGATTTAAATGCAAATGGTATCAATGATGAACCAAATAGTGCAGGGATTGGCAATGTAAGTGTAGAGCTTTGGAAAGAAACATTTTCAGGTTCAGGAGTGTTTGTGTTTCATAGTAGCACAATTACGTCATCATCTTTACTTACAAAAGGTCAGTATCAATTTGATATCTGTGAATCAGGGAACTATAAAGTCAAATTTCCAGCGCAGTTTTCTAATATTACTACCTACTATTTAACTCAAAACGATACGAGTTATGGTATAGCAAACAATAGTGATCCTAATAAATTAACAGGGGAGTCGGCAATTATAGTTATTGATTTAAATGGCGTTGGAATACAAAAAGACAATATGACTATTGATGCCGGATATATTCGCAAAGCTTGCGTTGGGGATTTAGTTTGGAATGATAATAATCAAAATGGAATACAAGATGCTGGAGAGCTTGGAATTGCTGGTATCTCAGTTAGTTTATTTAATCAAAATAATCAACTTGTATCCAGTATGATGACTGATGCCTATGGACATTATCAATTTTGTGATTTGATACCAGATGGATATTATGTAAGAATTTCTCGTCCCGCGAATTATATTCTAACAATAAAAGATAGTGGTGCAAATGATTTGCTGGATAATGACTTTAGTAATATCACATCATCTACAGATTTATTTACCTTAGAGTCCGGAAGTCAGAATATGTCTGTAGATGCAGGATTGCATTTTGTTGCACCTACTACTGCCAGCATTGGAAACTTTGTATGGATGGATGTAAATCAGAATGGTATTCAAGATGTCAATGAAACGGGTGTGGCAGGAGTAGTTGTTAGTTTATACAATAATAATGAACAATTAGAGTCTATCACTGTGACAGATGCAAATGGACTTTACACATTCAGTGAATTATCGCCAGGTTTGTACACTCTTCAATATTCATTATTGCCGGGATTAGTATTTAGTCCACAAATTGGTACACTTGTAAACCCTTCTAATAGTGATGTTGATCCTGCTACAGGTTACACAATTTCATTTGCTTTAAGTGCGGGTGATAATTTTACATTTATAGATGCCGGGGTATATCCTGTTAATCAGTCTTTGCCATTACTTGGTGGAATAGGAGATATGGTATGGTTTGATGCAAATTCAAATGGAATGAAAGATTACAATGAAATAGGAGTGCCAAATATTACAGTAACACTTTACGAGCAAGATGGATTAACTGCAATACGGTCTACAACAACAAATCAATTTGGAAATTATATATTTAATGAATTACCACAAGGCGAATATATTATAGGTTTTAGTAATCTACCTTCAGAACATGAATTCACTTCAAATTCGGGTCTTGATTCAACTACTAACAGTGATGTAATAGTAATATATGGAAAGACAAATCCAATCTATTTATCTGCAGGCCAATATAATTTAACTATTGATGCTGGTATTGTAAGTACTAATGTTATGAACACCAATAGCATTGGTGATTTAGTGTGGAACGACCTAAATAAAAATGGAATAAAAGATTCCTCAGAAGAAGGTGTTGTCGGAGTTAGAGCAATCTTACACAACTCATTAGGAATTCCAATAGACACAACATTTACTAATCGAAATGGGTTATATCTTTTTCCCTCATTGCCTAATGGTACGTATTATGTTACATTCGGAAATTTACCTTACGGATATGTATTTACATCTAATTCCATAGGTGGAGATAATACAATAGACAGTGATGCCGATTCATTTAGTGGTTCTACATTCAATGTTATATTGACTGGGAATTTGCATGTAACAGATTTGGATGCTGGTGTGTATTTGGGTAGTTCTCATATAGGATTAGCAAGTTTGGGTGATGTGGTTTGGTATGATCTTAATGGGGATGGACTTCAAGGTCCGGGCGAGTATGGTGTTCAGGGTGTAAAAGTTATATTGTATGAATCTGATGGTATAACTGCAATTGATTCGACTACAACAGATCCACTCGGCAAATACATTTTTACTTCTCTAGAAAAAGGATCCTATGTAATTGGATTTGATAATTTACCAACGGGAGTTAGTTTTTCCCCTAAACATTCTGATAATCTAGGTATAAATGGTGATATCAATAGTGATATAAATCCACAATCAGGAAAGACGGATATTATTTTATTGAGCACTAGTGAAGATAAAATGACAGTTGATGGTGGATTGATTCCGTCAATAGGTACTTGTGGATTAGGTAACAAAGTCTGGTTTGATTTGAATCAGAATGGTTTGCAAGAGCCTGGAGAAATTGGTGTGCAGGGAATTAGTATTACTTTATATACTTCCTCCGATTCCTTGCTTGCTTCAACTACTACAAATGCTAATGGAGAATATTATTTCTTGAACTTGAATCCAGGTACCTATCAAGTAAAATTTGGTAACTTACCCGAAGGATATGAGTTCACAACTTACAATGCAGATAATGAAGGGCTATATGGGTTGTTAAATAGTGATGTGAATTCTTACGGTGAATCAATACCTGTTGTATTAGTTGCTAATGAATACAATAATGCAATTGATGCAGGAATTACAACTTCAATAGTTGCCAGTGTAGGTGATTATGTATGGTTAGATATCGATGGAAATGGAATTCAAAATACATCAGAGCCTGGAGTACAAGGTATATTAGTTACATTATATCAAAATGCAATACCAGTAAGTAGTACTATTACCAAATCTGATGGTCATTATGTTTTTACAAATCTACAGCCTGGAGCGTACACAATTAGTTTTAGTAATATTCCGGCTTTTATGGAATTTACGATACAAGGAGTTGATTCAACATCAAATGAAGATAGTAATCCTAATCGATTCAGTGGAATGACAAGCTCCTTTAATCTTGATGCTGGGATGCATAATGCAACCATAGATGCCGGCCTTCGTAATATTGCTAAGGGTACTATAGGGAATTTGGTATGGCACGACTTTAATCAAAATGGTTTGCAAGACTCTTCTGAGCCAGGTATGCCAGGAGTTTTAGTCACATTGTATGATTCAGATGGTATTACAATATTGGCAAATACCATAACTGATGGTAATGGTAATTATAGTTTTGATAACCTCAATGAAGGGAACTATTTTATTGGTTTAGGTAATTTGCCTTTGGGGGCAGTTCCTACCTTACAAGTGGGTACTCTTAATGATCTGTCTAACAGTGATATACAGTCAGATTGGAAAACGAGTATGATAAGCTTGGTGTATGGTGAAATTAACAGGAATATAGACGCCGGAATCTATTTTGGAGTACCTCTTCCGGTGAGAGAATTGCTGGCAACAATAGTTAAACAAAACACAGCCACAAATTTAAGTGTTCATTGGTTAACCAGAGAGGAGGAGAACACCAGTCATTTTATTATTGAACGAAGTGTGGATGCTATTCATTTTGAATCGGTCGCTTCTACTTTGGCTTCTCTTACTACAAAAGGAGTTACTTTTTATCACATCAATGATGATATAAGCGAAATTAGTAATGAAAAAATGATATATTACAGAGTGAAGCTAGTGGATAACGATGGGAAGTTTTTATTTTCTAATACAATCTCTCATCGACCCACTATCATCTCATCATCTGAATTTTCTATTTACCCGGTTCCATTTTCGAATGACATAAACCTTGCATTTTATTCAGAGGACGAAAGCGATTTGTTAATTGAAATGTCTGATCTAAATGGCAAACTTGTTTTTACAAATACACTTCATGTTGCAAAAGGATTATTTGTTCACCAATTCAAAAATTTAGGTCATCTCAGTGCTTCATGCTATCAATTAAGAATTAAAGATCTAAATACTGGTTTGAAATTTATTCGTAAGGTTTGTAAAGAATAAGAGAGTAGGGGAGAGTATATATACAGAAGAGTGCCTTTGTGCACTCTTTTTTGTTATCACAATATATTACCACATGCTTCTTGTGCAATATTATTTTATAACACAATACAAGTAAATGTTCAGAACAATAAGAATGTCTTTTAGTAGAAATAAAAATTAGGTTTATTATAATTTGCAATTCTGTAAATATTATAAGCTATTGAATGTATCTACACTCTCATGTGAATATTTAATGATAAAAGTCACAAGTTAATTGCCAAAAGGCTCTTACTTTCGCCAAAATTTAATAAAACAGATTAATAATGAAAGAAGTATTTATCGTATCGGCTGTTAGAACTCCTATGGGAAGTTTTGGAGGAGCTTTGAAGGACTTTACGGCAACCCAGTTGGGAGCAATTGCTATAAAAGAAGCTGTAAAAAGAGCTGGAATAGATAGTAATCAAATTGATGATGTGCAAATGGGTTGCGTGATGCAAGCAGGTCTGGGACAAGCTCCAGCTCGCCAGGCAGCAAAATTTGCTGGTTTGCCAGATTCTGTCAATTGTACTACTGTAAACAAAGTGTGTGCGAGTGGTATGAAAGCGGTCATGAACGCCACACAAAGTATTTTGCTGGGTGATGCTGACGTGGTGGTTGCCGGTGGTATGGAGAGTATGAGTAAAGTTCCTTTTTACTCCCATTCTATGAGATTTGGCAATAAATATGGAAATGTAACGATGGAGGATGGAATTGTAAAAGACGGCTTGCTGGATGTCTACCATAATTATCCGATGGGAAATGCAGCAGAACTATGTGCTAAAGAATGCAATATATCTCGTGAAATGCAAGATCTATATGCTATTGAAAGTTATAAACGTAGTCAGGCTGCATGGGATGAAGGTAAGTTTAATCCTGAAATAGCCCCAATTGAAATTCCCCAACGTGGTGGTGAACCCAAAATCATGGACAAGGATGAAGAGCCTTGGAATGTAAAATTTGATAAAATTCCTTCTCTGAAACCCGTATTTATCAAAGATGGAACAGTTACCGCAGCTAATGCAAGTACCATGAATGATGGCGCATCAGCTTTAGTCTTGGTAAGCGGAGAGAAATTGAAAGAATTAGGCCTGAAACCATTGGCCAAAGTATTAGCATATGCTGATGCCGAGCAGGCGCCTGAATGGTTTACAACTTCTCCTAGTCTGGCAATCCCTAAAGCGGTTAAAAAAGCGGGCTTGGAATTAAAAGATATTGACTTTTTTGAAATTAACGAAGCCTTTGCTGTTGTTAGTATCGCTAATAACCAAAAGCTTGGCCTGGATCCATCAAAAGTGAATGTATTTGGAGGTGCTGTATCAATGGGACACCCTCTAGGAAGCAGCGGATCCAGAATAATTGCTACACTAATCAATGTTTTACAACAAAATAATGGTCGTTATGGTGTTGTAGGTATCTGCAATGGGGGAGGCGGAGCTTCCTCTATAGTTATTGAACGTTGTTAGTTGTATCATCCCAATTTATTATTATCCAATAGTTTGTCTACACAAAGAGACATTCTATTGGATTTTATTATTTAGTAAAATAAACATAGCTGAACTGTCGTTACTTTGCATTACAGCGATGACATATTATATCAGACATATTCTTATTATTCTAATACTTATTTCTTCTCAGGCAAAAGCCTCTCATCTATTTGGCGGCGAATTGACCTATCAGCATACCGGAGGGTTGAATTATGACATCATCCTCACCCTTTATGGCGATTGTGGTGGCCAAAGTTATAATTTGCTTTTCTCTGCAATACCCAGAGTCGAAGTATATGATGGCAATATTGCATTTACCAGTTTATATCTGCTGCCATTTGGTACCGCAGGTGAAGAAGTAACCCCTGTTTGTCCGGCCGAAGTAAATAATACTCGATGTAAAGGAGGTAGCTTGCCAGGAGTATCTCGTTTTATGTTCAAGGCACCTATTACTTTATCCAACCCCTCCCCAAATTGGACATTTAGTTTTGATGGCCAATTAGGTCAAAATTCTATGGCAGGTAGAAGCGCATCCATTACAAACATCTCAAATGGGGTAGGAAACTTCTCCATCATGAGACTGGTAGCTACTCTCAATAATTCATTACAAGCCAATACCTCAGCAACATACTCTACCATACCAACACCTTTCTATTGTATCAATATACCACAACAATATAATCAAGGGGCATTTGATATTAATGGCGATGATCTGGAGTTTGAGCTAACTACTGCATTAGATGCAAACAATGGTTTCGTTTCCTACTTGAACAGCTATTCATACGACTTTCCACTGGGTACTTCTCCTGCAATGTTTTCTTTCAACTCCTCTACCGGCCAAATGAATTTTACACCCAATATTATTCAAAACTCACTGGTAGTTACCAAGGTCATAGAACGAAAAAATGGCATTATAGTAGGAACAAGTATGCGCGAAATGACTTTTGTCGTTCTAAATAATTGTAACAATCAGTCCCCCTCAGGTAGTATTTTCTCTACCAATGGTGCCACCTTAGCATCGCCTACGACAGTCAAAATATGCAATGGAACCGGCAATTTTTCATTTTCTATCAATGCCACAGATCCCGATGGCGATAGTCTCACCGCCATCGTTTCCGGTTTACCTGCTTTTGCCAATGCAACTATCACCAACAATGGTAGCACTTCTGTATTCATCACCATTTCCTGCGTTTTGCCACCCGGCAACACCCAAAACATTACATTTTTTGTCACCTATCAGGATAGCGGATGTCCTCTCTCTAGCAAACAAACATTGGCCTACACCATCCAAGTAGAACAGCCAATTAGCGCCACCATGCTAGGTATTTCAGAATCCTGCCACACAGGCAATGATGGTACTATCACAGTCCAGGCCAGTAGTACCAATCCTGGGCCGCTTCAATACCAACTCAATACCAACCCATATCAAAACCAGGCTACTTTCACCGGATTATCTGCCGGCGTCTATACAATCACCATTCAAGACGCAAACGCTTGTACTTATACCGACAGTATTCTCATTAATGCACCAATTAGTCCGGTATTAAGCATACTATCTGTAGATTCCATTTCTTGTTTTCAAGCCTCCGATGCCATCCTGCAAGTATCTGCCACTCCTGCAGATACAAGCTATTTATACACTATTCTACCCAACACTCTCGTTAACAAAAACGGCCGTTTCGAAGGCTTGTCTGAAGGCAACTATACTGTTATTGTCTCCAACGATAAAGCTTGTTCTGACACCATTACTCTGACTCTGCTATCACCACCAGAGTTAACATTCGGACAAGTCGCCATTCAGGATTTAAACTGTGGAAAAATCAATGGAAAAATCAACGCAAAAGTAAATATAGAAGGAGCTTTATATATACTAAACCCCGGCTTATTCGCAAACAAATGGGGCATCTTTGATAACCTAAAAGCAGGTGTTTACACCATTACCGCACAGACAAACTCCGAATGTAAATTAGATACCACCGTCAATGTAGGAGTTACACCACTCGATTTCTTCCTACAAGTTACCCAACAAGATCTTGGATGCTTTGGCAAAGGTAGCGAAGGGCAAGCCACCGTCAATACCATTGGAGGCCAAGCGCCATTCAGCTATTTATGGAGCAGTTCCCCACCACAAACTACTCCCCTTGCCACCTCACTCAGCTACGGATATTACACTATATCTGTAACAGATGCCACAGGTTGCGAAGCAAAAGATACCATCTTCATTCAGCCCGGCACTTGTTGCGAACAAGTCTATATCCCCAATGCCTTCACACCCAATGGCGACGGTCTCAACGACCAATGGCGAATAACTACCAGTGCTGGAATGAAAATCAACACATTTGTTATCTACAACCGTTATGGTCAAAAAGTATGGCAAAGCTACACACAATGGGATGCCTGGGATGGCACCTTTGCAAATTATCCGTCAGAATCAGGCACTTATTTTTACCTCCTTCAATACCAATGCCTTTCTGATCAGAAACAATATACCTTCAAAGGAGATATAAATCTTATTCGGTAGACAAACGAACAAAAAGATTTGGGGCTGTCATCACACTACACAAATCATCTCACATCCTTCCCTTACAGAGTCCCGTCTTTCGCTTTGCTACAGACCGCCTCGTTCCTCGGCGTCTTCCAGGCAAGGCAGCCATTCAGCGTCAATATCATTATTCATCAAAATACACTACAACTTAAAAAATCAGTAGATACAAGTATTGAACCCGTATTTAGCTGTAGAAAATCTATTCGAACACAAATTCTAGCGATTTCAACTATCCTGCTTTGCCCTGCGTTAAAAATACGTATATGGAACTAGTGACTACGTATCGGAAGAGTATGAAGGTAAAGACGTATGAGTGTACAGAATGCACAATAACTATATTAACACACTATAAATCACCGTAAAGCATATGGGGTATGAGGAGAAAGAACCTATACATAAAACAGGCGCCATACGTGAGTTGGGGGAGCTTTGTGTTGGATAAAGACGAATGACACCAAAACTCCCTGAATGAAAAAATAATTTTACAACAAAAGCAAGTAAATGAGCTACTAATACACCTATACAAAACAGCTAGTGTACGCTGAACACGGAATAGTCAAAACGCCCAGGTCACTCACCGGGACGTTCACTATTTAGGGCGTTTCGTCTATTCCGCTGGGTGTTTGGGGTGGTTTTTTTTATTTATCAAGTCTGTTTTTCAAGTCCATTCTTTCGTGTAAAATTCTGACAACTTCAATTCTATCTTTTGAAATAACTTGATAGAAAATTATATGTTTTCCGGTTCTCAAACCAAGCAAATTATTGATTATTCCATCATATTCTTTTCCAAGTTCAGGGTTTTTTCCGATTTGTGTACAAGCAAATTCTATTGCTGAATAATATTTGTCGGCTTGTTTTTCAGACCATTCGTTCATAGTGTAAACCCAAATGTCATTTAAGTCGTCAATGGCTTCCTGTCTTAAAATAACTTTAGCCATTTTTTATTTTTTCTTCTTTTATTTTTTTCAAATTTTCTTTGAAGTCGAAATTTTCAACGAGAGGACTGTCCAAGCCTTTTTGAATTGCAGCTCGCAGTGCAATTACTTTGCTTTCTTCTTCCTCTAAAAGTCTGAGTCCAGCACGAATAACTTCACTTACGTTTTTATAGCGTCCTATTCTTACTTGACTATTTACAAATTGGTCAAAATAATTTCCTAATGATATTGATGTGTTTTTCATTTTCTGATATTTTCACCAAAGTTACCAAAAATTGGTAAAAAATGAATTTTTTTATAAAGTTACATTTTTTTTGTTTGGTGACCGTCTCAGAAAAATTATCCTTAACGTCAGTCTGAGAAAAAACTCAATCAATACCCTAAATCGAAGATAGCTATTTTCATTCGAATAGTAAGAATAAGGTGTATTTTAAATAAACAACGAATTTAATCACCATATACCATAAGGGGTATGAGGAGAAATAAACGATACAGAAAAAACAGGCGCCATACGTGGATAGGGGGAGCTTTGTGTTGGATAAAGACGAATGACACCAAAATTCCAGGAATGAAAAATAATTTTACAACAAAAGTAAGAAAATGAGCAACTAATACACCTATACAAAACAGCTAGTGTACGCTGAACACGGAATAGTCAAAACGCCCCGGTCACTCACCGGGGCGTTCACTATTTAGGGTGTTTCGTCTATTCCGCTGGGTGTTAGCAGTAGTGGCTCTATTTCTCGTCCGTTTCATTGTCAAATAGTTCGTGTAGTTTTTGTTGTAAAAGTTTCTTGTCAGGTAGTTGCGTTTTATACTCTGAAACCATTGTTGGTGAAAGACTTCTACTTAAAGCATATTCTACTACTTCATTGTCTTTGTCCTTGCATAGCAAAACTCCAATGCTTGGGTTTTCGTTTGGCTTTTTAACGTCTCTGTCTAGTGCTTCCAAGTAAAAGTTAAGCTGTCCCAAGTGGTCGGGTTTGAATTTGTCTGCTTTGAGTTCAAACGCCACTAAACATTGTAGTCCACGATGGTAAAAAAGCAAGTCAATGTAAAAGTCGCTGTTGCCAACTTGCAACTTATATTCTTCTCCTATGAACAAAAAGTCCTTCCCGAGTTCGAGAATGAAATTTTTCATTTGTCTTACAAGTCCACGCTGTAAATCGCTCTCACTGTGTGGGTCAGGTAAGTTCAAAAATTCAAATACATAGCTGTCTTTGAAGGTGTTTGATAGGTCATTGTTACTTTCTCTCACAGCTGGTGAGAGTTTTGAATTGCCTATCATTGTCCGCTCGAAAAAGCTTACAGATATTTGTCGGTCAAGTTCTCGTTTACTGTAGCTTTCTTGTTTTACGAGTTTTAGGTAAAATTCCATTTCTTCAATAGTTTTACACCTTGAAAAAATCAGAAGATTGTTTGTCCAGCTAATTTCTCTCACCAGTGGTGAGAGTTTTGGGTAGTCTTTGTAAGTTTCGTAAAACTGCTTCATTCTCCAAGTATTTTTATCGGAGAAGCCTTTTATATCAGGTTCGTGTTTCTGAATGAAACTGGCTAATTCTGTTACAACAGAGTCGCCCCATTCTGATTTTTCAATTTTCTTGCTGATATATTCTCCAATATTCCAATAGAGATTTATCAGTTCAGCGTTTACGGCTTTTATAGCATTAGTCCGAGATTATTTAATTAGCTGAATTATGTCCGTAAAACGATTGTCCATTATTTATTTCAATATGCTACAAATTTATGATTTTTCAGTCGTGTTTCTCCTTTGGAACCGGTTTTCTGCCATTACTGCTAACGTCAGTCTGTGAAAAAACTTCACTTTCTTCCGTCAATCGAAGATAGACAAAACCAATCGAAAAATAAAGTAACG
>DAIUCL010000072.1:555-12956 GCA_036846185.1 Chitinophagaceae bacterium | reverse complement strand
ATATAATATTATGTATAACTTCACTAGGAGGGATATACATTATAGAATTTTTGCCATATAGTAATCAAAATAGGGGTGTTACCTTTGCACCAATGAGTAAAAAAGGAAAAATACTCGTGGCAATGAGTGGTGGTATTGATAGTACAGTAGCCGCACTTATGCTCCACGATCAAGGTTATGAAGTAATTGGCGTCACCATGAAAACATGGGACTATGCAGATAGTGGTGCTATGCCTGCTAAAGGCAAAAAAGAAACAGGCTGCTGTAACCTCGATAGCTTCAATGATGCGCGTACTGCCGCAGTAGAGCATGGCTTTGCTCATTATGTATTGGATATCAGAGAGGAGTTTGGCGATGCCGTCATCGAAAATTTTGTAGAAGAATACTTGGCCGGACGTACACCCAACCCTTGTGTGATGTGTAATACTCATATAAAATGGAATGCGCTCCTCAAACGCGCCGATATGCTCGACTGTGAATTTATTGCTACCGGCCACTATGTGAATGTGAGAGAAGAAAACCAACGTATGGTACTCTCTAAAGGACTGGATGATTCTAAAGATCAGAGTTATGTATTGTGGGGATTGTCGCAAGCCTGTCTGCGACGAAGTGTATACCCTCTCGGTAGCTATCACAAAACCGAAATCAGACAGATGGCTTACGACTATGGCTACCCCGAACTGGCCAAAAAAAGTGAGAGTTATGAAATTTGCTTTGTGCCGGATAATGATTATAGAGGCTTCTTGAAAAGAAGAGTAGATGGACTGGAACAGAATGTGGCCGGAGGCCAATTCGTATCGGTCGATGGTACTCCACTCGGTCAGCACAAAGGTTATCCTTTCTATACTATAGGTCAGCGAAAGGGGCTGGATATTGCCTTTGGTAAGCCACAGTATGTCGTAGAAATAATTCCGGAAACCAATACCGTGGTGCTGGGTGATGAGTCCGACCTCGATCGATCTACTATGTATGTCGGTAAACTCAATCATATCAAATATGATACAATAAAAGATGGAATGAAAGCGTTAACCAAAATAAGATATAAGTCAACACCTTCTCCCTCTATGTTATATAATGAAGGAGGACGGATGCGTGTTGTGTTTGAGCAGCAGGTAAAAGGGATTGCACCAGGGCAGTCTGCCGTATTTTATGAAGGTGACGATGTCGTAGCAGGTGGTATTATCATGCGAGGTGATGTGTCTGTGGGTTAGTGCTAGAAGAAGAGAGTGGATATGTTTGGTTGATAAGCCGGAGTTCGTACACTTTATTAAAGACCGGGAGCTGCGGCAACGATTGCAACGGAAAGCCCACAGACCGTGAGGCCACAGCCGAAACGGGCGAGGACTTGCAGTGGAAAGCGTGTCTGCCGCCCAAAAATCGATTTATATCAAATGATTTAGAATAAATAATTGTCGTAATTTTACATTAATGAAACAGTATATAGCCGCATTGATTCTTATCGTAACCGTCGTTATTTCATCTTGCTCAAGGGAGTTTATCCCACCCGAAGATGTGGAGTTGGGCAAGGAATATTATCCTATTCACCAAAATCATATGGTCGAGTATCAAGTGGATTCGATTATCTACAACGATTTTACAGAGACTACTGATACCTTCAATATGCAATTTCGTGATGAATTTGCCGATGAATTTATGGATAATCAGCAGCGCCCTAGTAGAGTGGTACATCGATATTACAGGCAAGATAGTACTTATGAGTGGGTCGATTTGATGACTTATTATGTGACCCAAACATCGTTTAGAACCGAGGTGGTGGAGAATAACTTTCGATTTATGAAAATGGTATATCCGGTGAAAATAAACACTCGCTGGTTCGGTAATTCGTTGATACCCACTAATGTTAACCTAGAATTTCAATGGTTAAAAGAATGGGAGTATAAGTATCAAAATGTAAATGAAGGCTTTGATAATGGTCTTCGTTTTTTCCCGGCTACCGTTACGATATTGCAAGCAGATGATGTGGAGGGGAATCCGAATAGTCCCAATGACTTCAGTGCTTATACCTTCTCCAAAGAAGTGTATGCCAAAGGTGTGGGATTGGTATACAAAGAGCTGACTCGCTGGGAATATCAGCCACAGGTAAAAAAATATAAAAAAGGCTTTACCCTGATAATGAGAGCCATTAAACACGCTTAGTATGAAAAAATATTTACTTCTTGTTGTAATTTGTTTTGCTATGCTACCGGTGATCAAGTCGCAGCCAGGACCTGCTTATGCTTTTAGAGTAAAATTTAAAGATAAAAATGGTACGCTGAGCTTTGCCGATTCTTTGCAGATTCTGTCGCCCAAGGCATTGCAGCGGAGGCATCATCATCTTATTGGGCTTGATAGTACCGATCTGCCTATTGTACAGCACTACATCGATACGGTAATGATCGTGGGAAATGCACTACGCTTGCAAGCCAAATCAAAATGGTTTAACCAAATAGTGATTGTCAATAAGGATTCGGCCAAATCGGCTGACATAGCAGCCTTACCTATGGTAGAAAGTGTACAACTAGTTGCAAGGTGGGCCAATGGTGTGTTCAAAACCGAAGATCCCTATTCTAAATCGAAGTTTCCGGAGCCCACTCCTCTTTCTCAAAAAACTAGCGGTACATCGGCTTTTTATGGACTGTCGTTTCAACAGATCGATCAGATTGAGGCCGATTGCTTGCATGATATAGGATATATGGGTGAGGAAATGGACATCGCCGTTTTTGATGCCAACTTTAGATATACTAACACATGCGGTGCTTTTGATTCGATCCGTACGAACGGTAAGATTAAATATACTTACAATATAGCGCGTGATACTTCTTTTGTATATGCGACTAATATCAATACCTCGCATGGCATGAATGTACTGGGATGTATGGCCGCTTATCTGCCCGGTACCTATGTGGGCTCTGCTCCACTAGCAAACTATTTTTTGTACATCACGGAGGATATGTTGGTAGAGCAGCCGGTAGAGGAAGATAACTGGCTGCATGCTGCGGAGCATGCCGATAGCAGTGGTGTATATTTGATTAATTCTTCATTGGGCTACAATAATTATCCTAACCCCTTTACCAGCTATACTTATGCGCAGATGAATGGTACTACCTCTCTGATAGCACGTGCGGCGAATATGGCCGTTGCGAAAGGCATATTTGTAGTAAATGCACAGGGCAATGAAGGGCTCAATGCGTGGCATTATATGCTCACACCTGCGGATGGAGATAGTGTATTTAGTGTGGGTTCAGTAGATGGCTCAGGTGCCTGGGGATACAGTGGCTACGGCCCAACGGTCGATGGTCAGGTGAAACCGGATGGGATGGCCATGGGAAGAGGTACTTCGCTGATCGGTGATAATTGTACCGTAGGCGCTGCCAATGGCTCCTCCTTTGCAAGCCCTATTATGTGTGGTGCTATTGCTTGTCTGTGGCAAGCACTTCCTCACTTAAAAAATTGGCAAATCCGAAATCTGGTTACAATGTCGAGCGATAGATATGCTAACCCCAACAATACGCATGGCTACGGTATACCAAACTTTTGTATTGCCTACAATATTGCGTTGGGTACATCTGATATCCATCACATGGATTATCAATTGGCTGTTTTTCCAAACCCCGTGAAGCAAGATTTTGTAATCCGTAGTTTTCGTACCGGTGCAGAGGCGTTTCAAATGAGCATTTATGATATTACCGGAGCTGTGGTGGCAAAGCAGCCTTTGGCATATGGTAGCGAATGGACCATTGATGCGCTGAAAACTGTGCCTCCCGGGCAATATATCTTAGTGCTGAGTAATGCAACCAGAACATTTAGTACAAAGATTATGAAACAATAGTATCGATAGTGATAGTATACAATAATTCAATTTGGTTTTTGTGAACTATTGAAAACCATATTACAAACAATATCGTATTTTTTAGCTACTCTTCGTATCTTTTCTCATCTTTGCGATTATGTTATTATCGCTCAACAATGTCACCTTTGAATTTGGCTCACGCAAAATATTAGAAGATGCCTCTTGGCATATCTACCCAAACGAACGGATAGGACTCATAGGACCTAATGGTACCGGTAAATCGACCTTGCTCAAAATTCTGATAGGGGAATACTCGGTAAGTGCCGGTGAAGTAAGTCGTGCTAAAACACTCAGAATAGGTTATTTTCATCAGGATTTGCAAAGCACTGCAACGAATGAACCTATACTTCAGGTGGCTATGAGTGCGTATGAAGAAGCAATTCGCTTACAAACGGAAATACACAAGCTAGAGGTCTATCTCCACGATCATCCACATGATGAGAAAGAGCTACATCGGCTGGCCGATCTTCATCATGATTTTGAAGTGGCCGGAGGTTATGAAATGGAACATAAATCGGCAGAAATTTTAGAAGGACTTGGCTTTAAGACAGCAGATTTGCAAAGACCATTTACTGAGTTCTCGGGGGGGTGGCGAATGAGAGTGTTGCTGGGCAAAATGATACTGCAGAGACCTGATATTTTACTGCTCGATGAACCTACAAACCATCTGGATCTTCCCTCTATCGAATGGATAGAACGCTATCTAAGTGCTTATCCCGGTACAGTCATCATTGTATCGCACGATCGGTATTTTCTGGACAGAATGGTTACTAAAATTGTTGAAATATCCCAGCAAAAACTGAACCCTTATGGGGGCAATTATTCCTTTTATGAAAAAGAAAAAGTCATCCGAACGGAATTTCAACAGAGAGAATACGAAAATCAGCAAGAGTTTATCAAACAACAAGAGCGATTTATCGATCGCTTCAAAGCCAAAGCATCCAAAGCAACTCAGGCACAGAGCTTGGTGAAGAAATTAGACAGACTGGAGCGAATCGAAGCGCCACTTTCAGAAACCTCAGCGATCCACTTTCGCTTTCAGTTAGCCACCACGCCCGGACGTGTTCTCACTACATTTGATGATGTGTCAAAATCCTATGGTGATCTCACAATTCTGAATCATGCTCGTGCCGAGGTGAATCGGGGAGACAAAATAGCACTGATAGGTGCCAACGGCAAAGGGAAATCGACACTCCTTCGACTCATCGCACACACAGAACCCTATGAAGGTACTGTGAGTCTGGGACACAATGTATCGATATCTTTTTATGCACAGCATCAGATGGATGCGCTTCACCCACAGCAAGATATGCTCGAGGAACTTAAGCTATGTGGTAGTGGTCGCACAGAGCAAGAGCTTCGAGAACTGCTTGGTTGTTTCTTATTTCGTGGTGATGATGTATTCAAAAAAATAAGTATACTCTCCGGTGGAGAAAAAGCCCGGGTGGCGCTTGCTAAAACCATTATAAGTAAAGCCAACTATCTGCTACTCGATGAGCCTACCAATCACTTGGATATAAGCTCGGTCAATATGCTCATACAAGCGCTCAATCAATATGAAGGTACCTATGTACTAGTGTCGCACGATCGATACTTTATCTCACAGACTGCCAATAAAATATGGGAAATAGAGGACGGGCAAATAAATGAATTTCAGGGTAGCTATGCGGAGTGGGAAGAGTTCAAAAAAAGAAAAGCCCTCGCGCAATCCGCAAAAAATAATCCCCCAAAAGTGGAGAAAGAAACTCCGGTAATAAAAGAAAAAACCAAAACAGAAGGACCTTCATCACCCACGAAGGACTTTAAAGAAAAACAAAAAGAGACAAAACGTGTACGCAACAAATTTGCTAAAATCGAAGAAGAATTGTCTAACAAGCAAGAGGAATCTAAACGTCTCGAAGCAAAACTAGCCGACCCTTCCACTTATGCCGACAAACACATTTTTCAGCAAACAGAGTCCGATTATAATCGATTACAACTTCAATTGACTACCTTGCAACAAGAATATGAAACACTCTTTGAACAAATACTTGAACTTGAAAATGAATAAACAAAATTACATCAAATGTTTTCTCAGCATCATGGCATGGTGTCTTACTGGCACATTGCCTTTCGAAGCCTCCGCTCAAAAGAAAGCTCTCACCATACAAGATGCTGTGCTCGGACTCAGCTCCAACCTCGCTGTCAAAAATCTAAGACAATTGCAATGGATGGGAGACTCGCCATACTATTCACAAGTCATCAGCAACGATTCTGAAAAAGTGATCTTGATGCACAATCCACAGAACTTCGATACAGAAACGGTGCTGTCGCTTGAAAAAATGAATCAACTCCTGATATCAATAGGCAGAAAAGAACTAAAAAGCTTCCCGCCTATCAACTGGCTCTCTGCCTCCAAATTTTATATACAAACAGACAACGCCTATATACTTTTTTCTTCTGTCAATAATCAAAGTTATTTCGCCTCAGTATGGGCGCAACTACCCGAAAAAGCTGAGCATATAGAAATGGATAAAAAGTCCATGAGTATCTCATACACACATCAGCATAATATATACATCAACAGGGGTGGGGCTGAGCCTATACAAGTTACATTCGATGGCCACAAAAATTTGCTCTATGGTACATCTGTTCATCGCGATGAATTTGGAATTCATAAAGGTTTATTTTGGTCGCCCAATGCAAACAAACTAGCCTTTTATAAAATGGATCAATCAATGGTCGCCGATTATCCAATTGTCAACTGGGGTGAGGTGCCGGCATCTGTCACTACGATCAAATATCCCATGGCTGGCCGTACTTCACATCAGGTGAAGCTTGGCGTATTTGATATCAAATCACAAAAAACAATTTACCTCCAAACCGGCGACTCCATGGATCATTATCTTACCTGTGTGACCTGGAGCCCCGACGAAAAATTTATCTATCTCGCTCTACTCAACAGGGATCAAAATCACTTAAAACTTCAACGCTATGACGCCTTCAACGGACAATTAGTAGCAACCCTCTTCGAAGAAAAAAATGAAAAATATGTGGAGCCACAGCATGAACTCTTCTTTATTAATAACGACCCCTCACGATTCATCTGGTGGAGCCAACGAAGCGGGTACATGCACCTCTATCTGTATCGACATGAGGGTACGCTTATCCGTCCTCTCACCCAAGGCAAATGGCTTGTCAATGAAATATTAGGTTATCAAACAGAAAGCAACGAAATCCTTTTTACGTCCACCAAGCTGAGCCCAATGGACAAGACCGTACATGCAGTAAACATCGATAATGGCAAAATGCGCGATATCATCTACACGCCCGGTATTCATAATGCTGCGGCCAGTGCCGATGCACGATACCTTATCGATGTACACAGTTCCAAAGACGTGCCACGTACTATCGAAGTAATGGATGCCAATAATAGCCTCCTTTCCAAACGCCTCCTCACGGCAAGTAATCCGCTCGAAAACTATACGACCGCCAGTACAGAGCTTCTCACCATTATGGCTGCGGATGGCAGCACGCCGCTCTATGCCAAGCTCATGAAACCGCACGACTTTGACCCAGGCAAAAAATACCCCGTCATCGTCTATCTTTACAATGGACCTCACCTCCAGCTCAATCGCAACAGCTTCCCCTACAGCGGCAACCTCTGGTACGACTACATGACCCAAAAAGGATACCTCGTATTTGTGGTGGATGGCCGTGGTAGCAGCAACCGTGGATTTGACTTCGAAAGCGCTACCCACCGCCAGCTAGGTACTGCGGAGATGGACGATCAGCTACAAGGTGTCAAGTACCTTCAGACTTTACCCTATGTCGATGCCACCCGCATGGGTGTGCACGGATGGAGCTATGGCGGATTTATGACTACCTCTCTCATGCTTCGCCACCCCGATGTATTCAAAGTAGGCATAGCCGGTGGACCGGTGCTCGACTGGGGGCTCTACGAAATCATGTACACCGAACGCTACATGGATTCGCCTTCCCAAAATGCCGAAGGCTACCAAAAAAATACACTCTTGGACAAAGCCAAAAACCTCAAAGGAAAACTACTCCTGATACATGGTACCGACGACGATGTGGTGGTGTGGCAGCATAGCATCCAGTTTCTCAAAAAATGTGTCGACGACGGCGTGCAGACAGACTACTTCGTCTACCCCGGACACCCACACAATGTAAGAGGTAAAGACAGAGTTCACCTCATGCAAAAAATCACCGATTACTTCGACTTGTATCTCAAAAACTAAATACTACACACGTTCCTATTTACCCTAACTCAATAATGTTAGATTTGGGGCTGTCATCTTACTGCAAGCTTCCTCTTCCATCCGTCCCTTACGGAGTGCCGTAGCGCCGATAGCGCTACCAGCTCGTGCCTCGCTGCCCTCCAGGCACGGCAGCCCCTCGTCTAAGATACCTTATCATCTCTCTGTAAATGGATGTCATCTGTCAATTAAATACAATCGACCAAACAAATAGTAAAGGAGATATATCAGCCGGCAAGGGGCATGGGCGAAATTTTTTTAATCACTTTGCCTGTGTCAAGAAATACACAATCGTACAAGAGCCTCGTAGTATAAAATCTTATACTTTCTTACAAAACATACGAATATCTCCTACGAAGTACCTACTTTTGTCACTACAAAGAATAGTCCACTAAACATCATGAAAACAATTTTCCTCACCATATTATTTCTGCTTCTGCTAGCCACTGGTTATATCTATTGGTTCTATTTCAATATATACAGCGATGGTATCCGCGAAGGCATCCTCTTCAAATTCTCTCGCAAAGGCAATGTATTCAAAACCTACGAAGGCGAACTTATACAGCCAGGGCTCAAATCTATACAAGGAGGTACCATCAATAGCAACAACTTTTTCTTCTCCGTCACTGACCTGCAAATAGCGGACAGCCTGGAGCGAATCATAGGCAAAAATGTCAATGTTCATTACGTCCAGTATCGCAAGTCGCTCCCTTGGCGTGGCGACAATTACAATGGCAAAACCCAAAATCAAGAAAACGGCCAATACATTATCGATCGTATCGAAAAAGTGTCAGAAGTAAAATACAATCCTACCGGATTTTAAGTTTGCACTAATCATTTGTATTAATTCTATTAATCACAAAGGATATCAAGCAGTAGTATATGTGTTGATGGAAAAAAGTATATGGGCTTCATACTGCAAGGTATCCTAGCACTTGGCCAAATACCGATGTGATGCCAATGGCATATTCTCGCACAAACAGGTGGTATAAAAATATTCACTTCGCACAGATAAAATAAAGTTCACGGAATATATACACATGCGTCAGCGGCAGCCGGATAGTAGCGAATACCCCACAGACGCAAAGGCTAGTGAGGCTAGCAGTGCAGGAGCGGAGGCACGGAGCTACCTGCACTGTCAAGCCTCACAGCCTGCGCGGCGAGGAGTAGTAGCGAATAGCCGTGCATGCCCCATATCGAAAACTTTGTGGATAGCTATGATGAAATGACAAGGATATGGTACTTTTGTAGTATGAAAAAATGGCTACTGCTCTTGGCGATAAGTTTGTATACCTCAGCCTCTCTCCATGCTGATAGTGTGGAGGTGTTCAAGCCCAACTGTATACTCGTGATGCTCAATGAATCGCTCAATGCGATAGAGGGACTCAAAAAAAGAGGACGTACAGAAGACATTAAGCAAATACAAGAGAGGGATAGGGAGATCAATACTTCTATCATTCAAGAGTTTCACCAGCACTTTAGTTACTGCCCGGTTTATTATTTTTATAACAAAGATTACGACCTCGTCAAAGCAAAACAGTGGGGCGATGTGGCATTCTTCGACTATCAATCGCTGAGTATCAAAAAACAAATAGAACTCACCAACCCGGGTAATTACTACATCGCAGAAATCAATTACCCACCTCCGGCTAGTTACTCCTTGGCTACACCCGGCAAAGAAGCTAGCTCTTACACCGAAGATGATAGCTATGCCAACTCACGCGATTATCACCTATTGCTCTACGACGAATCATTTCGGCTGCTGGCTCGACCATTGGGCATTACCAATATATCACTTCGTAGAACAGGCAATATCTTCAAGCCAGAAACGCTCAGCTACCGATTTAGAGGGGCCGACAAATTGCAGGCAAAGCTAGAACGCTATGCTCGTCCTTAGCTAATGGCGAAGCCAAATACTTAATCGTTTAATATTTTCCATTTCGTCACCTTTTGCCTACATTTGCTACACTTCAAACCATAATTATTAAAATACTAAAAACACAAACACATGAATTACGATGTCATTGTTATAGGTTCTGGCCCAGGCGGATATGTAGGAGCCATCAGAGCCTCGCAGCTAGGATTCAAGACAGCCATTATCGAAAAAGAAAGCCTAGGTGGAGTATGTCTCAACTGGGGATGTATACCAACCAAAGCACTTTTGAAATCGGCACAAGTATACGAATATACCAAGCATGCTGCCAACTATGGCGTGATGCTCGAAAATCCTAAAGCCGACTTTGGTGCTATGATCAAGCGTAGTAGAGGTGTAGCTGAAAAGATGAGCAAAGGGGTGCAGTTTTTGATGAAAAAAAATAAAATTGATGTCATCATGGGCTTTGGCAAAATCAAAGCAAAAGGCCAAGTAGAAGTTACCGGCACCGATGGTAAAAGTACGGTATACGATGCCAAGCATATTATCATAGCCACCGGAGGTAGAGCACGTACACTACCAAATCTACCTATCGACGGACAAAAAGTAATAGGTTATCGCGAAGCGATGGTTCTTCCCACACAGCCCAAGTCGATGATTGTGGTAGGTAGTGGGGCCATAGGTGTGGAGTTTGCCTATTTTTACAATAGTATAGGCACCAAAGTCACTATTGTGGAATTTATGCCCAAAATAGTGCCTGTCGAAGACGATGATATTTCCAAAGAGCTCGAAAAAAGTTTCAAAAAACAAGGTATCGACATCATGACAAATGCCTCTGTAGAGAGTGTAGATACAAGCGGTAGTGGCGTCAAAGCCAAGGTCAAAACAGCTACTGGCGAAATTACGCTTGAAGCCGACATCCTGCTCAGTGCGGTAGGCGTAGTAGCAAATATCGAAAATATAGGTCTTGAAGCTGTAGGTGTCAAAACCGAAAAAGGAAGAGTGATCACCGATGGTTTTGGTCAAACCAATGTGCCCGGAATCTATGCCATTGGCGATGTACTGCCCTCACAAGCACTCGCACATGTAGCCAGCAAAGAAGCAATCGTATGTGCAGAATATATCGCCTGGACTGAAAAGAAAAACGATCACAAGCCCGAGCCACTCGATTATGGAAATATACCCGGATGTACTTATTGCAGTCCGGAGATAGCGAGTGTAGGTCTTACCGAAAAAGCAGCCAAAGAAGCGGGTTACGAAATCAAAGTAGGTAAATTCCCCTTTGTGGCGAGCGGCAAGGCCGCTGCTGCAGGTAATACCGACGGCTTTGTCAAAGTTATCTACGATGCCAAATATGGCGAATGGCTGGGTACTCACATGATTGGTATGAATGTAACTGATATGATTGCCGAAACAGTGCTTGGACGCAAATTGGAAACTACGTACAAAGAAGTTCTCAATGCCGTACATCCGCATCCTACCCTCAGTGAAGCCGTCAAGGAAGCTACAGCTATGGCATACGGCGAGGCAACAGACATATAGATAACACAAACACATCACAAGCAAAAGCTGTCCACAAGGGCAGCTTTTTTTATGCATAAGCATCAGTCTCATAGATGCACTCGTAAAAGTAATCAGAGCGCAAGTTTCATGTTGGAGCTCATCGACACGAACATTATTCGCCCATATCGTGCTATTCACTTGTATCTCCCGGCCCTCCCACACACGACAATCTAATACACAGCCGGGAGGATACCGCTACTATCACGGCTATTTTTCATCGTCTACATCATTACTCATCAGTCTCACATAACAGTAGCATCAGCTATACCGCAGTAGATAATACTACAAAAAGAAGGCTTTTCAGGTAGTTTATAAAGTCAAGATATGTAGAATGAAAAAAATATAAAATATTAGCATGTTATTTACAATTGTCTGAAATGCCTAGTATCACTGCTTTTAGGGCGCAGATCAGAGTTTGAATCAAAAAAAAAATCAATAAAATTCAAAATATATTTTGCGGAGAAAAAATCTTGCATACCTTTGCACTCCCAATCGAAAAAAACGCTCTTTGAATGGGACGGTAAGAGAAGCCAAAAGCATTGATTTTGTTGTGTTTATATGCAGATACGTTGAAAAACAAGTCGCAAAAAAAAATAAAAAAAAATCAAAAAAAATTTGGCAGAATAAAAAAAGCTCTTACCTTTGCACTCCCAATCGAAAGAAAGGGAAAAACAAAAAGCAAGAAGATCTTTGAAAGACGGAAACAACAGATAGAAAGAATGCAAACTTTTTTCTAACAGGTAAATTAAAGCGAAACAAATTAGATCGCTAATTTCAAAAGAAATTAGCCAAGATCAAAACTCATTTACAATGGAGAGTTTGATCCTGGCTCAGGATGAACGCTAGCGGCAGGCTT
>DAIUCL010000072.1:0-545 GCA_036846185.1 Chitinophagaceae bacterium | reverse complement strand
TAGCTACAGCAAGAGTCACGTAGGTGACGATGTTCTTTGAAAGATTGGGAAAACAACAGCAGTAGAGATGAAGTTCTCTACACAGGTAAGTCGCCTGAAATATGGTGACAACATAAGCGTAACTAATAATTAAGTTACACGTCTAATTTCCGAAATAACAATTATAATATAAACGTTAGAGTCGTAATTAGTCAGTGTATCAAACAATCTTTACAATGGAGAGTTTGATCCTGGCTCAGGATGAACGCTAGCGGCAGGCTTAACACATGCAAGTCGAGGGGCAGCATGGGGTAGCAATACTCTGATGGCGACCGGCAAACGGGTGCGGAACACGTACGCAACCTTCCTTATAGTGGAGAATAGCCTCTCGAAAGAGAGATTAATACTCCATAGTATCGTCAGAGGGCATCCGAAGACGATTAAAGCTCAGGCGCTATAAGATGGGCGTGCGGCTGATTAGGTAGTTGGTAGGGTAATGGCCTACCAAGCCAACGATCAGTAGCTGATGTGAGAGCATGATCAGCCACACGGGCACTGAGACACGG
>DAIUCL010000071.1:0-13088 GCA_036846185.1 Chitinophagaceae bacterium | reverse complement strand
GAAGAAGAGTATGCCAAAAAGAAATTGAAAGAAAAAAATGCGGATGTCATAGTGATGAATTCATTGGCGGTGAAATGGGCTGGATTCGGTAGCGATACGAATCAAGTAACTATTTTTCATCGAAATGGCGATAAATTCGAATTAAAAATGGCCGACAAAATAATCATTGCTAAACAATTAACCGAAAAAATCATATCATGGATCTTGTAAAATCATTTTTAGCCTTTCTTTGGTGTCTATGTTCATCAACGATCCTTGTGGCGCAGGAGTTTAATGGTCGAGTCATCATCATGAGCGATCAGATAGCCGGTGTAGACCCCAATATATTTCGCACCATGGAGCAAGATGCGACTAAGTTTATTAATACCCGCAAATGGACAAGTGACCAATTTGAAACTAAAGAAAAAATTGATTGCATATTCACCATTATTCTTTCTAAGCAAATCGATGGCGTAGAAGGAGGATTTGCAGGCCGACTGTCACTTCAATCGTCACGACCGGTGTATAATACCTCCTACTCCAGTTCTCTTACCAATTATACCGATAGAGACTTTGCCTTCAAATACATTCAGTTTCAGCCATTCGATTTCAATGATAATCGGGTCAATGGCAACGAGGCGCTGGTATCGAATCTTACGGCAGTATTGGCCTACTACTGCTATATCATGCTGGGTTTGGATTATGACAGCTTTTCGCCCAAATCGGGTACTGAATTTTTCAACAAAGCACTGAATATCGTCAACAATGCACCTGAGGACAAAAACATCTCCGGCTGGAAAGCAATGGAAAACCAACGCAATCGCTTCTGGCTCATCGATCAGATGCTCAACACTCGTTTTGCGCCAATGCGAGATGCCTTCTATCAGTACCACCGGCAGGGGCTCGATCTGATGGAAAGTGACCCGGAAAACGCTCGCAAAAATATTTATGCCACCTTCACCACCTTACAGCAAGTCAATACAGAAAATCCGGCAAGTATCTGGATGCAGTTCTTATTCAATGCCAAGAGCGAAGAAATTCGCAATATTGTATCTGCCGCCAGTTTTGCCGACCGCCAGAGACTGGTGCCTATCCTATCGCAGCTCGATGTAACCAATGCTTCTAAATATGCTGAATTTCTAAAAAATTAGTTATAAGCATGCTACATTTCAAATCACTCTCGCTTGTACTCTTATTCATTGTGACACTGTCTTGCAATAGTCAAAGTCCTGTGCCATTTGATACTATGCAGGAAATATTAGCCGAAATGCATCTTGCGGAAGCTGCAGCAATGTATGTACCCAAAGATACCAACGCCCCCCGAAGCCAAGATTCTTTGCTTTACTATCAGGCACAGATACTAAAACGACATCATGTCAGCGAAAAAGAATTTCTGCGCGCCGTAAATTATTACCAAAAATATCCGATAATATTGGATTCAATTTATTTGAACATCCTATCGACTTATGCGACTATGCAGACAAATGCCAATAAATAATTTATATATTTATTAGTAGTAATTATACATTTTTTTGAATGTAAACATGTACATTTGTGCTCGTTAATTTTAACCACACATTACTTCTTATTTTAATTTTATGGGCGTTCTCAAAGATTCATTTTATCAAAAAGCTTCCACTACTAACGAAGAAATCAAAGCCATGCTCAAAGAGCACGGCAATACAGTTGTAGATACAGTAACACTATCACAAGTCTACCAAGGCATGCGAGGTATTATAGGTTTAGTCACCGAAACATCCTTGCTCGACTCCAACGAAGGAATACGCTTTAGAGGCTATTCCATTCCCGAACTTTGCGAAAAACTACCCCATGCCGAAGGCGGCAAACAACCCTTGCCAGAGGGCTTATTTCATTTGATGCTGATAGGTGAGATCCCTACCGCAGATGAAGTAGAGCATATCTCCTCCGTATGGGCTCGACGCTCTCATGTACCCAACTACGTGTTTGACGCAATCGAATCACTACCCACACACACACACCCTATGACTCAGTTTGGCATTGCCATTATGGCACTTCAGACCGAGTCTCTCTTTGCCAAAGCCTACAATGAAGGTATCAGCAAAAAGGAGTATTGGAGCTATGTGTATGAAGATACCATGAATCTGATAGCTCGCCTTCCTCGTATTGCGGCCTACATCTATCGACGTAAGTATCACAATGGTGATCACATCCAGCCGAATGGAATGCTCGATTGGTCAGCTAATTTTGCCCACATGCTTGGCTTCAACGACCCCGGTTTTATCGAGCTCATGCGACTCTACATGACTATTCACGCAGATCACGAAGGAGGTAATGTAAGTGCTCATACTACCCACTTGGTTGGCTCAGCACTCAGCGACCCCTATCTATCATTTGCTGCCGGAATGAATGGCTTGGCAGGACCTCTACATGGTCTTGCTAATCAAGAAGTTATACGTTGGATAGAAGAAATGAACGAAACTCTCCAAACGAATGCGCCCAGCAAAGAACAAATAGCTGATTACGTGAAGAAAACATTATCAGAAGGTAAAGTAGTGCCCGGCTATGGCCACGCTGTACTACGCAAAACCGACCCACGATTTACCGCCCAAATGGAGTTTGCTAAAGAAAACTGTGCCGACGACCCCATGGTGCAAACAGTGTGGAATATTTACGAAGTAGTACCACCCATACTAGAATCTACCGGCAAAATCAAAAACCCCTGGCCTAATGTAGATGCCCACTCCGGTGCCCTTCTCAAGCATTATGGACTTGTAGAAGAAGATTTCTACACCGTCATGTTCGGTGTGTCTCGCTCCTTGGGAGTTCTAGCCAGCCTCTGCTGGGATCGCGTATACGGATTCCCCATCGAGCGACCAAAATCTGTGACCACAGCACAAGTAAAACAATGGCTCAACAAAGAAATCAGCAGCCTAGAATAAAAGTCCATATTTTTTATACAAGTCAAAGGGGAGCTCATCCCCTTTTTCTTTGCTCATCGATAGTCCCGCTTTACGTTACTAGCCGCCATCATATTATCAGATTTACGACTATACGTCAAGTAATTGGCGGGCTATCCACTACAATCGGGGCTAAAACTCTAGGTCTGAATCTTTAATCATCCGAAAAATTCACTTGTAATCAAGCTCAAGCTGATAGATATCAATTATAATTCAGATGATAAAGTCCTCAGAGAATGAAATATACAGATAAGGTAAGATGCCAAACAACTCCTAGTCAAGCAGTAATAGTGCCACCCAAAAGCTAATTTACTTTGAAAAATACGCTAAATCACATATACTGTAGTGTGAAATGATTATTTCAAACTGAACAAACTATCTACAAATTCATACTTATTGAATACCTGCAAATCTTGCATTTTTTCGCCCACACCAATATACTTAACCGGGATGCTAAACTGATGAGCAATGGCTAATACGACACCACCTTTTGCCGTTCCATCCAGCTTAGTAATAGCTAACGATTTCACATCCGTAGCCTGAGTGAATTGTTTGGCTTGCTCCAGAGCATTTTGACCGGTACTTCCATCAAGTACCAGAAGTACATCATGAGGAGCATCCGGAATCACTTTTTGAATCACCCTACGTATTTTACTTAGCTCATCCATCAAGTGCGCTTTATTATGTAATCGTCCTGCTGTGTCGATAATAATCACATCGGCGCCCTTCGCTACGCCACTATTAACAGTATCAAAAGCCACAGAAGCCGGATCGCTACCCATGGGCTTTTTTACAATATCCACGCCTACTCGTTCGCTCCATATAGTAAGTTGATCCACCGCAGCCGCTCTAAAGGTATCAGCAGCACCTAAAAGCACCTGTTTGCCGGCATTTTTAAAATTGTAGGCCAGCTTGCCAATAGTGGTAGTTTTACCCACCCCATTGACACCAACCACCAGTATAACATAAGGTTTTTTGTCGGCTGGCAGGTCAAAATTCTGATAATCTTGCGTTGGAGCATCCGTCAATACATTCATCATTTCCTCCTGCAATATTCTATTTAACTCCGAGGTGCCCAGGTATTTATCTTTTGCGACTCTGTCTTCAATACGTTTTATGATTTCGATGGTAGTAGCGACTCCTACATCAGACATTATCAGCGCCTCTTCCAATTCATCGAGTACTTCGGCATCTACTGTGGATTTGCCGGCAACAGCCTTGGTTATTTTTGAAAAAAAACTTTCTTTGGTTTTTTCCAAACCTTTATCCAGCGTTTCTTTCGCTTCTTCCTGTACTTTATTCCGTTTAAATAATTTATCAAAAAATCCCATTATTCTTTCCCTTAGTATGCAAAAGTAGTTGTTTTAGACAGATATATTAGCAAAATATGCACTAGTTGAATTTAAAATTATACGTCACACTCGGCAATATTGGGAATATAGAAATTTGCTTGACTTTTAGTTGTACACCGGTAGCATTGTTTAATCCACCCGATGTATCAAGATAAATGATATAGGGATTCAACCTGCTATAAACGTTATAGATAGAAAATGTCCAAGTACCTTTCCATTTTTGTGTGGGTCTTTTGGGGGATGGACTATATACTGCTGCCAAATCAAGTCTGTGGTATGGAGGTAAAGCATAATTGTTGATACGATCGATATTTTGTACTAATTGATTGTTGACAAAATATAAGCTGGTAGGCAAAGTCACTCTGTTACCTGATCCAAATACAAATACTCCTGAAAAATTCCATTTTTTGTTGAGCTCATACGACGAGGTAATGGAAACATTGTGACGTTGATCAAATTTAGCCAAGTAGCGTTCACCTTGATTGAGCGACGGAAAATCGCGCCATGTCCATGCAAGGGTATAACTTAGCCATCCCGTCCATCGGCCTTTAGTTTTATTGATATAAAACTCAGAGCCATACGCATATCCCCTACCAAACACAAAATCATAGTCGATATCTCTCAAAGAATTGGGGGTATAACCCTCTCGATACTCCAACAGATTACGCATATCTTTATAATATACTTCCATGGAGGTTTCTAATTTATTATCAAAAAAGTTTTTAAATAATCCCATACTATATTGCCATGACTCTTGTGGGCGAACAAAATACGAGCTAGGGGTCCAAATATCGGTAGGTAAGGTAGACCCATTATTAGTAACAAGGTGAATATACTGATAGGTTTTGGTAACAGAAGTTTTGAGTGAGGTATTATCATTGATGGAAAATCTAATATTTAACCTTGGCTCAAATCCTCCATAAGTCTTAGCCACTTCGCCTGCACCAACGGTTGTACTATCAACCTTTATTTCATTTTGATCAAAGGTATATCGTTTGTAAGGACCAGTTTGTACAAAACCCGAATGACGGATACCTGCATTGACTTTAATTCGTTCGCCTAAATCAAATTCATCCGTCACATAAACACCTGTTTCAAAGGCATATTTTTGAAAAGATTGATCCGGAGCCAAATCGACACCCGCAGCCTGTCCACTCAGTGTACTAGGTGTAAATGTATGATGAGTCAACGCTCCACCAAACTTGATCGTATGATTGAATTTAGTATAATAATCAAAATCAACTTTGCCCCCCCAATCACGAATACCGGAATAAAATTTGATTTGAAAATCACTTTGATCAGCAAAAAAAGTAAAATTGTAATCATTGTACAACAAGGTAGTATTCATAAACAACTTGTTGCTAAACTCATGATTCCAACGAAGTGAGGCTGTTCTGTTGCCCCATGGTATATTTAGTTTAAAATTACTTTCTTTGCTTTGAAACGTGAAAACATCCTTTCCAAGGTAGCTACTCAGGTAGATTCTATCCTTTTTGCTAGCAATATAATTGACTTTAGCATTGAGGTCATAAAAATAATAACCGGAACCACTAAATGTACTTTGAGGGTTGACGAAGGGTTTGACTAATGCATCGATGTATGTACGACGTGCACTCACTATAAATGATGCTTTATCTTTGAGGATAGGCCCTTGTACAGAAAAACGAGATGCGATCAGTCCTATGCCTCCTTCCATTTGATATTTTTTGTTGTTACCTTCTTTCATAGTTACGTCTACTACAGACGATAGTCGACCACCATAGTTTGCAGGTGCTCCTCCTTTGATCAGTGTTACATTCTTGATAGCATCACCGTTGAACACAGAGAAAAACCCAAAAAGGTGACCCGTATTATAGACTACAGCATCGTCAAGAAGGATAAGATTTTGATCGGGCCCACCGCCACGTACATAAAATCCACTTTGCCCTTCACCTGCTGAGCTTACTCCAGGAAGAAGCTGTAAGGACTTCAACACATCTACTTCGCCCATGATTACCGGTAGCTTTTTGATACTTTCTACAGAGAGTTGGTGCATCCCCATTTTGGCATCTTTTACATTTTCATCTTTACGGGTATCTTTTATGACAATTTCTTTTTTGGTACTGATGGCTCGTGGTGTAAGCAGAACATCTATCTTTTTATTGTCGTTGGTGAGGTCTACGGTTGTAGAATATGGTTCAAATCCCAGATAACTGACCGTGATGGTATGCTTACCTTTGGGGAGTGAAATAGAGAAAAACCCGTACGCATTGGTACTTACCCCCCTTTTGAGCTCGGGTACAGCAACTGTAGCGCCGGGCAAAGTTTCGCCGCTTGTACTATCTTTGACGTATCCGCTAAGCGTGAACTTTAGTTCTTCAGCATTCATCGATATCGTTGAAAGACTTGATAGGAGTATTACTAAAAAAACAGGGAAATAGGTTTTGATATTTGTCATTCTTGCAAACATAAGATTGTCTTAGTTGTGTATTTTCATCTTAATATTTTATTCTTTCGATATGGTATAGCAGCTATCGGCTACTGTATTGAAATACAAAGGGCAAAATTGCTTTTGCCCTTTGTGAAGTATTACCATACTTTAGCTCGTAGTGCTTCAGGTTTGTACATTTTATTTCCTTCTTTTACCCCAAAGGCTTGATAAAAAGGTTCGAAGTTTGATAGCGGTCCATTGCATCGATGTTCTCCCGGCGAATGAGGGTCAGTTACGAGACGTTCGGCTGCCTCTTCGTCACGGATATTTTGACGCCACACTTGAGCCCAACTCAAAAAGAAACGTTGATCAGGTGTAAAACCATCAATTTTGTCATTACTCTGGCCTTGTTTAGTGCGTTTGAAAGCATCATAAGCGATAGTGACACCACCTAAGTCTGCAATATTTTCGCCCAGTGTAAGCGCTCCATTCACGTGTTTGCCATCGAGGATGGTGTAAGCATCATATTGTTCTTTCACCATTTTTGTTTTGGCTTCAAATCGTTTTTTATCATCCATACTCCACCAGTCTTTGAGGTTGCCATCAGCGGCATATTGAGCTCCCTGATCGTCGAATCCGTGGGTCATCTCATGTCCTATTACCGCTCCTATGCCACCATATATGGGAGCATCATCAACAGATAGATCGAAGAATGGATACTGCAGTATGCCGGCAGGGAATACGATTTCGTTGAAGGCCGGATTGTAGTAGGCATTCACAGTAGGTGCAGTCATCATCCATTCGGTCTTATCGACTGGTTTGCCTAGTTTATTGACCATATAGTTGTAATCGAACTTATTGGAGGCCAGGATATTTTGTACGAAGGCATCGCGTTTGATTTGGAGGCCGTCATAAGATTTCCATTGGTCGGGGAAGCCAATTTTTTTGATAAAGGTATGTAGTTTTTCGAGGGCTTTGGTCTTGGTGCTATCGCTCATCCAGTCTAGCTTATTGATACGATCTTCGAAGGCTACTTGTAAGTTGTCAACTAATTCCATCATGCGTTTTTTGGATGCTTCGGTGAAGTATTTATCGGTATACATTTTACCCAACTGGTCGCCTACAGCACCATCTACTACTTGCAATATACGTTTCCAACGGGGTTTTTGCTCTTGTTGTCCGCGGAGTGTTTTACCAAAAAAGCTGAAGCGCTCTTGATCAAATTCGCTACTCATATAGGGCGCCATTTCGCTGATTGTATGCCATTGCAAATACGTTTTCCAGTCGTTGATGGGTGTAGACTGTATCATAGATATCACGGCTGCAAAAAAGGCTGGTTGAGCTACGATGATACTGTCTTGAGAGTTAATATTGATTTTTTGTAAAAACGAATTCCAGTCCATTCCTTTTGTTTTTTCTGAAAAGGAAGCAATGGAATATTTATTGTACAATTTGTAGGGGTCTCTCATAGCGACTCTGTCCATGGAGGCTTTAGCCATTGCGGTTTCCATTGCCATGATAGTCGCTGCTTTTTGCGCGGCGGTGGTTTCTGTATTGCCGGCGAGTGTAAACATACGAGTGATGTGAGCGAGGTATTGCTCACGTATAGTTTTTTCTCGACTATCAGCTTTTAGGTAATAATCTCTATCCGGAAGGCTTAGTCCACCTTGCCAAAGATTACAGATGTATTTTGTTACATTTTTGTCGTCGGGGCCCACGTACATGCTCCACAGTGGGTTTAAGCCGAGTGGGGTACGCCGAGCGAGTTCTTCAACGAGCGATTTGGCATCGCTTATTTTTTCTATGGCTTCCATTTCGGAAAGTATGGCGGTCATTCCTAGCTGATTGATCGTATTGGTGTCCATACCACTGGCATAGAGGTCTCCCACCATTTGAGCAGGGCTACCATTGGGTGCATTTTTTTGTTTGGCTGCGTCTTCAAGTAGTTCAAATAGTACCTTTTTATTGAAATCCTCTAATAGATTGAAGCTACCCCACCGTGTTTCGGATGCTGGTATTTCATTGTTTTTCATCCATGCTCCGTTGGCAAAGAGATAAAAATCGTCGGCGGGGTTGACGGAGCTATCGATATAGGATGGTTCTATGAACTTAACGCCTTGTGGTATGGATGAACTAGGCTGAGATGGCTGGCTATCAGTGGTGTTGGAGCAACTAGTCCAAAAAAGGCCTACGGCTAGTGCGGAGGAAAGTAAGCGTATTGATTTCATATAAAATATTGTAAATGATGATGGCAAAAGTAAGCTTCTTTAGTATGAGAAAATCAAAATTGTGATAAGCGGTATAGAGGATCTTCTGCGAGGGTTCTTCTATAGGACAGGAAGCTCATTGTGTGGTAAATTTCTGAGGTATTGCTGACTGATCATATTGGTTTGGTATGATGCAACAGTATTTATGATAATACAGAGTGATGAAGACTCAATTTGCCGATGAAAAATAGCCTTGATCGCAACGGCATCCCCGTAGCCTTAGAGCCCTTGTGGTGGAGGTGGCGAAGGGATATAGTGTAGAGCAAGATGTAGATGAAGAACGTATGTATGCCGGGCTCCTAAAAAAATTTATATTCTTGTGAAACTTAGTAAATGAATACGTTTGAATTGATTAGTTTTGCTGTATGAATTATACCAAGCTATTTTGTTTGAATTTATTGTATTTTTTATGCCCTCTGATACTGACGGCTCAAGCTAAAAAAGAAATTACGCTGGAAGATATTTGGGGCAAAAATACGTTTCGACAGGATTTTGTGGCGGGATTTCGATCATTACAAGATGGGGAGCATTATACCGAGATTACGAAGGAGGGATATTTGGTTAAGCTAGGATTTGCCAATGGTCAGGTGGTAGATACGATTACATATTTGCGAGGATTAGTCTTTGGGAAAGACACATTGCGTGTGGACGATTACGAATTTAATGTGGCGGAGGACAAACTGCTCTTGTTGACGGAGAGCGAAAATATCTACCGAAGGTCTGTTTTGCATAGAGTGTATATTTTGGATTTGAAGAGTCAAAAAATAAGCCGATTGCATCAAGACAAAGTGCTCCATGCTGCTTTTTCGCCCGACGGAAGTAAGGTGGCTTATGTACACAATAATGACATGTATTATAGTGAGCTCAATAATGGGAAACATTACAGAATATCGAAAGATGGCGACTACAATCATATCAATGGAAATTGTGACTGGGTGTACGAAGAAGAGTTTGAATTTACGAAAGCCTATGAGTGGGGTAGTGAGAGCGATTATATTGTATACTATCATTTCGATCAAACGGAGGTGCCCGAATACAACTTTGCAATTTATGATAAGCTCTACCCCACTGATTACAAATACAAATACCCAAAAGCAGGAGAAAAAAATGCAATTGTAGATATTCGTATTTACTCCCTTGCGGACAGACGTTCGACAGAGGTAGAACTGGGCAATAATACGGACATCTATATACCGCGTATCAAAATAAATCCATTCAACAATAGGCCTATTATCTACAAACTAAATCGTCTGCAAAATGAACTTGAACTGTTGGAAGCTGATGTAAATGGTGGTGACACTAAGTCTATTTACAAAGAAACTAATAAGGCATATATTGAGATTAATGATAACGTTGTTTTTCTTCAAAATCGAAATGCCATGATCTACACTTCCGAAAAAGATGGATATAATCATATTTATCTTCATGATATAGATGCGAATAAATCTATACAGCTTACCAATGGTGCTTGGGATGTAGTAGAGATTAAAGGTGTGGATGAGAAAAACAATATTCTCTATTACATAAGTGCAGAAAGCTCTCCGCTTGAACGAAAACTATATCAAATCAAACTAGATGGTAGCCAAAAACTATGTATGACCCCTCAGGCGGGCTGGCATCAGATTAGCTTTAGCAACAACTATCGCTATTATCTTAATAGATTCTCTTCGCTACATAGTGTGCCTGTATACAGCCTGTACGATGTAAGCAGGCAAACTAGTCGTATATTGAAAAACAATGAATCTCTGGAACAAAAGATGAAAGAATATGACTTGGGCAGCATAGAGCTCATAACGATTCCCAATGAAGATGGAGTATTGCTCAATGCATGGATTATCAAACCATCCAATTTCAACCCGTCTACCCGATATCCATTGCTAATGTTTCAATATAGTGGCCCAGGGTCGCAGCAAGTAATGAATCAGTTTAGCGGTCGCGACTTTTGGTGGTATCAGCACTTAGCTCAAAAAGGCTATATCGTGCTCTGTGTAGATGGAACCGGTACCGGATATCGTGGTGAAGCTTTTAAGAAGAAAACATATTTACAGCTGGGCAAATACGAAAGCGATGATCAAATTGCTGCCGCCAAATACATGGCTAAGCAGGCATGGATTGACCCTGCTCGAATAGGTATATGGGGATGGAGCTATGGAGGATATATGAGTAGTATTTGCTTACTCAAAGGAGCCGATGTGTTTCGTATGGCTATTGCGGTAGCTCCTGTTACCAATTGGCGCTACTACGACAATATATATACCGAACGATACATGCGCACACCTGCCGAAAATGCCAAAGGATATGATGATAACTCCCCGGTGAATATGGTACAAAAACTCAAAGGTCAATATCTTTTAATACATGGTACTGCCGATGATAATGTTCACTATCAAAATGCCATCGAGATGCAAGCCGCACTTATCAAAGCCAATAAGGACTTCGATTCAGAAGCCTATCCCGATAAAAATCACGGTATTAGTGGTGGAGTCACTCGCTTGCATCTTTATCGCCGCATGACACAGTTTATTCTCAATCATTTGTAAGCGAATTCGTTTAGAATTCCTAATTGGGATTCAATTTCATTCTGTTAGGTTATTTATACTTGTGAAGCAATATGCAAAAATGGATATTATCCATAATCAATTCTTTGACTTTTGTATGCATTATATCATAGCTTAGGCATCCCATAGCCTGCTAACCGATAGATAACTGCAAAAAAAAACGAGAATAAAGAAATGAAACTTTATTCTCGCTTGACCTTTGGTTACCCCACCTGGATTCGAACCAAGACTAGCAGGACCAAAACCTGATGTGCTACCTTTACACCATGAGGCAGTAACCTTTTGGGAGTGCAAATATAGTTAGAATTAAAAAACAAAAAAATTCTACTAAAGAAATTCTGAAATTTTTTCTAATAAGGTATCAATTTCTTCAAAGGTATTGTGTTTGCAAAAAGATGTACGTAGCGGAACCGTATTGCGATGAGGATATATCGACCGTATTACATGACTAATACTCTGTGCACCACTAGAACAGGCACTACCACCAGACACACATATACCGGCAATATCCAGATTGATCATCATCATTTCTGACTTTTCGGTAGATGGTAATGCAATATTCAGTACCGTATACAAAGAGTTAGAACTAATGTCGCCATTAAATGAAATCATAGGCAAACTACTCGTGATTTTCTCGATCGCATATTCTTTCAATGACCGTATGTAGACTGAGTCTTCTTCATAATGCAACATGCTCAACTGTAAAGCCTCCGCAAAGCCAATAATACCCGCTACATTTTCCGTGCCGGAGCGCATCGTTCTCTCTTGCGATCCGCCATGTATAAAAGGTTTAATTTGGATACCAGATCGGATATACAAAAGACCACTACCCTTTGGGCCATGAAATTTGTGAGCAGAGGCACTTACGAAATCGGGTTTAATTTGCCCCAGATCCAATGGATAATGTCCCATAGTCTGCACTGCATCCGTATGAAAATAGGCATTATAACGATTACACAATTCTCTGACAAATTGAATATCCGAAATATTTCCTACCTCATTATTCGCATGCATCAGACTTACAATTTTGGGAGAATCATCTCCAATATCTTTCAACAATTGCTCCAAATGTACATAATCAATATGACCATCCTCTGTGAGCCCTACCTTGTGCAACACACACAAATCCAAAGACGCTAAAAACTCCGCTGTATGCAATGTAGCATGATGCTCTATAGGCGATGTAATAATATGCCGACACCCCAGATCTCTTACAGCCGCATGCAACACCGTATTAGTACTTTCTGTTCCACTCGATGTAAAAAATATTTCTCCGGGAGTTACACCCAATAGACTTGCCACCTTTTTTCGAGCTTTCTCTACCGCACTTCGCGCCTCCCTACCGGCAGCATGTGTCGACGAAGGATTCCCTCCTATAGTCGACAAATAAGGAATCATTGCATCCAGCACATTTTTGTCTATAAAAGTGGTTGCCGCATTGTCAAAATAAATATAAGACATAACCTATGTATAATTTTTGCAAAAGAAACAAAAAAAATAATTTATTTCAAATATAAGTTAAGAATCAGGGCGGCAGCCAGGCTGTCCGTTCCTAGTCCTCGGGAGGCAAGCTGTGAGGCATA
>DAIUCL010000070.1:0-13115 GCA_036846185.1 Chitinophagaceae bacterium | reverse complement strand
CTTGTATTATCAGTGGGCGATCATCCGTACCAAATATGCTGATTATTGGAATGCGGTTTGGGACTTTCGACGCTCATATTTGCTCTTTGCAGAGAATAAAAAAAAGTACCCTAATTTCACTTCGCAAAATGCCTTTTGGGGTTCTCAACAAGCTATCGTCAGTACTATACCCTCCGGGTATAAATGGGTTAGTTCCATACTAGGCTTGAATGGTAATATGAAGTCTGGAATGTCACTCATCGAAAATCAATGCAAATCGCCACAGAGAGCCTTCAAAGAAGAGGCATATATCATACATATTTATCTCAAAAATTACTTGCTCAATCAGTCTGAAGAAGCCTATCAATTAATAAAACAATATAAACTAGATACAAAATCAAATCAACTCTTTTGCTTTATGGCTGCCAACCTGGCACTGAACAATAAAAAAGCAGCCGAGACTGAACAAATAATTACCTCTCGAAAAAAGGGAAATGAATATATGAGTTTTCCTATGCTGGATTATGAGCTGGCAGATGCAAAACTGCGAAGGCTCGATTACTCTGCTATCGAGGATTATTTACGATACATCAAATCGACCCAAAGTAATTTTTATATAAAAGATGCATTATTGAGCATCAGCTATGCTTACCATTTGCAAGGAAATGAAGAGAAGGCAAAGTTCTATCTCCAAAAAGTCAAAATAAATGGAAAAACAGATGCTGACGCAGACAAACAAGCACAAAAAATAGCCGAAAAAGGCATCCTCCCTGACAAAGACCTGCTCCGTGCTCGATTGTTAAATGATGGGGGCTATCATGAACAAGCTTTGCAAATACTACTCAAAAAAAATAGTAAAGAACTTGTAACGCTAAGCGAAAAACTCGAATACCATTATAGACTCGCTCGAATATACGATGACCTGAAGCAGTGGGATAAAGCCCTTCAATATTACCAAATTACTATTCGAGATGGCAAAAATCAAACCGATTACTATGCCGCCCGCTCAGCTTTGCAAGCTGGCTACATCATGGAGAATCAACGCCATACTGCGCAAGCTCTTGCCTATTTTGAGCAAGTCATCGCTATGGAAAATCATGAATACAAAAACTCCTTAGACCAACGCGCCAAAGCCGCTATCAATCGAATTAAAGAGAAATAGATAAAGATCTATTGGTAAGGTGTATTAACTACTACTTGAAGCTCATCACATGCAAATACTTCATCCACTTCGGACAATCCGCTACTATACCCTAAGCCACCTCACAAATGGCTCTGCATTTAGGGTGATAGCCGCTACTATTCCGGCTATTTTTCAGCACCAGAATATCTATTGAGCAAATAGGCTATGAAGTTTTATTTTCTAAATTTATACTATTGTTCGAAGTAACTGTTGTATGATAAGAATCTACTCTTACACTCTCACTATGATATTGCAATAAGTAGTACAACAATAAACAAATACAGAATAGGATAAAATTTATTTTTATTATATATATACTAAACATAATGTTTATTTGGCTAATTTTCTGATATAGAATACACCTATTTGTCACAATAGTGTAAAATATAGCTATTTCGCAAAACGAAAAGTTGAATTGCCGTGTAATGTAATGTAGATTTGGCATAGAATTGGTTCGTAAGGATTAGGAACTGTCACATACCTACCTAAACTTATGATGATGAAAACAGCTTACACTAGCAATAAAGCGGTGTGTTGTACGCTGCTGCTAAGCGTACTTCTCGTATTATTGCCTACTATTTTATACTCCCAAGTACTTGTGACCAATAGCAACAATGCAACGGTGTTGGCCAAAAAGCTAACTGGCCCGGGCGTGGTTATATCCAATGCTACTATGCAATGTGAACAAAATCAAGCAGGGCACTTTGTGACTCTCAGCTCAAATCTTGGTCAGGATAGTGGTATCGTACTCACATCCGGAATAGCAGGTACAAGCGGACCCTTGTGGGGGGTCAATAGCAATGAAGCCAACTTAGCCAGTTTCAATCAGGGAAACGTGGGCGATGCATCACTTACTGCACTTGCAGGCATAGCTACCTATGATAGATGCATACTCGAATTTGATTTTGTGGGTAATGGCGACTCTATTTTTTTTCAATACGTATTTGGCTCTGAAGAATATCCATTTTACAATTGTACTAATTATAATGATGTATTTGGCTTTTTTATTTCAGGCCCTGGTTATCCCACCCCAATTAATATTGCATTGGTACCCGGAACAACTATTCCGGTGGCGATCAATAGTATCAATAATGGTATCATATATCCAGGTGGTGCACTGAGCAACTGTAATGCCATGGGGCCGGGAGCTCCATTTACCAATTTGTATATCAACAATAATGCTGGAACTTCTATCACATACAGTGGATTTACACAAGTCCTAACGAGTAAAGCGGCCATACAACCATGCAGTACGTATCATCTGAAACTGGCTATTGCTGATGGTTTTGACAATATACTAGATTCTGGCGTATTTCTAAAAGCAGGAAGTCTTACCTCCAATACCGTAGTGCTGGAGGTCGATACCGATTCGATCGGTACCCAAAATCCCTACGTATACGAAGGATGTGATACCGCAATCATAAAACTCAAACGAAAAATATTTCAATCTACGGTGAATATTGATACATTCAATATTGTCATTTCCGGCTCTGCTATTCAAGGTAGCGATTACAATACCTTGCAGACACAATACATATTCTCCAATAATATCAACGATACACAAAAAACAGCACTGCTTATACCGATCAATGATCTTATCATTGAAGGGACAGAGTTTGTAAAAATAGTTTTACGTGATCGTTGTAATAATGCCATTGATAGTGTACAAATTGATATCAAAGATCCTCCTACATTTACCATTTTTAATAATGATACTACAATTTGTCAAGGCCAGTCCGTTAGTATCACTGGGGTTCACGACCCGGGCATGTCCTTTGTATGGACGCCCTCAGCAGGTGTTAGCAATACTTCTTTATTCAGTCCTTCCATAACACCCAATGTCACTACTTCGTATGTAGTAACAGGTAATTATGGTACTTGTCTACCCCAAAAGGATACCATTAATATTACTGTACTACCACTCCCTTCACTCAGTATAAGTAATACCAATATCGCTTGTAACGGACTGAGCACGGGTACAATTACTTCGAGTAGTACGTCCAATACGCTGCCACTAGTATTTAATGTAAATCCTCCAGGTATCAATCAGAGTGGCTCTCCCAGTACATTCCCTAATTTATTGGCTGGTACCTATACCGTTACTGTAACAGATGGTTTTGGTTGCACCAACAGCGGTACAAGAGTAATTACACAGCCTACAGCACTCAGCTGGAACGCCGTATCAAACACTAATATTCCATGTAATGCAGGTAATATAGCTACAATCAATGCAAATGCAAATGGTGGCACCGGTGCGATAAGTTACCTGTTAAATCCGGGAGCTATCAGTAATTCCAATGGAAATTTTTCCAATTTATCCGCAGGTCAATATACAGTTACCGCAACCGATGTCAATGGTTGTAGTATCCAAACCACCTTACTTATTACTCAAACATCTGCTCTTATTTGGAGCAATGTCACAAGTACCTCGCCAATATGTAATGGACAGAATACAGGCTTTATTAATGCGTCGGCTACAGGTGGCGTTGGCACGATAACCTATACCCTAAATCCAGGAAATAATATAAATACTACAGGGTCGTATTCCAATCTAAGCGCAAACAATTATACCATTACGGCTATGGATGTCAATGGATGTACTACAAGTTCTGTAGTTGCTATCACACAGCCAAATCCTATTGTTATTTCTCAAGCAATTGTCAATAATGTATTGTGTCATGGTGCTTCCAATGGTACCATCCAAATTGTAGCTAATGGTGGCACCGGTACTCTCACTTATACTGCGTTTCCTGGTGGGTCAAACAATACAAATGGATTTTGGGGTAGTGTATATGCTAATACTTTTACCATTACAGTGTCGGACTTAAATAACTGTAGTGCCACCACTGTAGTCACATTGACTCAACCTCCTATTATCAACATTACAGTAAATAATATGGTAGTGCCAACATGTATACCTGGCAATAATGGTTCTATTTCTGTAAGTGCTACTGGAGGAATGGGGGCGTTGCAATACAATCTAAACAATGGCCCTAATCAGCCAAATGGCAATTTTTCATCATTGACATCTGGTATATACACGGTAGTAGTTACTGACGGAAACTTTTGTACGAAAACTACTGTAGTCAATATCACAAGTCCCAATGTGCCTATACTTAGTAGTACAACAGCTCCTCTTACTTGCCAGTCACCTACTACTACCATCAATGTATCGGCTTCCAATGGTGTTGCTCCCTATGATTATGTACTTCAACCCGGAAATATATCCAATACCACAGGGCAGTTTACAAACATGGGGCAGGGGACTTATACCGTTAGTGTTACTGGTCAGAATGGCTGTAGTGCGTCTATCGTAGTTGTGCTCACTCTTCCTGATAATATCAATTTTTCTACCTTTAATGTTATGAATATTCCTTGTGTAGGTATTACTACCGGTTCCGTAAGCGCTTCGGTTTCGTTGGCTACACCGCCGGTAAGCTTCACCATAACACCCGGAAACATAAGTAACACGAATGGGAGTTTTACGGGATTGACAGCGGGTGTCTACACGATGACAGCCTCTGATGTCAATGGTTGTACTACATCATCTGCCTTTACTATTAGCAATGCCAATAATGTGCTGATTTCAAATTTCTCCAAGACCGATGTGAATTGCAATGGCTTGAGTACAGGAAGTGTCTCCATGAATTTTTCGGGACTAGCACCACTAAATGCCGTGTTGAGCCCGGGTAATATTAATTTAGTCAACGGAAACTATACAGGACTCGCTGCAGGAACTTATACAGTAATAGTCACAGATGCTGCTTTCTGTACTACATCTACCATCTTTACTATTACGCAACCTAATCCCATTGTCTTTTCTACTATCAATACCATAAGCCCAAGTTGCATACCTGGTGGAGATGGAAGTCTTATTGTCAATACTGTTGGAGGTGTGGGAGCTCATAGTTATGCTCTCAACAATAATCCATGGCAAGCTTCCAATACGTTTCCTAATTTGTCTATTGCCACATACACAATTCAAACGGTAGATGCTAATAATTGTAGTGCTTCAACAATAGTAAATTTAAGTAACCCACAAGCACCGACTTTTGTAAGCCTTAGTTCTAATCAAATAGCTTGCTCGGGTGCTAATTCCGGCACAGTGACTGCGATTACAACCGGCGGTACTGCACCCATTTCATACAATATTAATCCTTTGGGTATTACAAATGCAACCGGAGTTTTCAGTAACTTGCCTGTGAATGTGTACACTGTAAGTGTGGCAGATGCTAATGGATGTATTATCACATCCACTATCACTATTAATCAGCCTTCTCAGATAGTGTGGTTGACTACAAGTTCGCAAAATGTGAGTTGTGCCTCTGCAGCCGATGGTAATATAATTGCTACTATTAGTGGCGGAGTGACTCCTTATACGTACAATTTGATGCCTGGTAATGTTTCAAATACAAGTGGTTCATTTACAAATTTGAATCCTGCAATTTATACCGTTACGGCAAGCGATGCCAATGCTTGTACTGAAAGTACAACATTTATCATTACTCAGCCACCTGCTCTAAGCTGGTTCAATGTATCGCATACTAATTATTGCAATAATACTCCTGGCAGTATCTCAGTAACAAGTAATGGGGGGATACCAATGTATACCTATACTCTGTTGCCTTCAAATACAACCAATACCAATGGTAATTTTGTAAATCTGAATCAAGGGGTGTATACCGTAGTCTGTTCAGATGCGAATAGTTGTTCTATTTCCACTATTATTTCTATTTTACAATCACCCCTTATTACAATTGGCTCAGTGAGCAATACGATTCCGACTTGTACTCCCGGAAATGATGCTACGATAAGTGTAAGTGCTAGTGGTGGACAATCACCATTACAATATGCTATCAACGGTGGACTATTACAAAGCACAGGAAATTTTAATTCTATAGGAGTGTCTGTTTATACGATAGTTGTTAATGATGCCATAGGTTGTACCGTATCCACAAGTGTCAATGTTACAAATCCTACCTCTCCCTCTATTAGTTCTATTAGTTCTGGTTATATTGCTTGCTTTGCAGGTACTACTTCTTTGTCTGTATCGGCTTCGGGTGGAGTGGGTGCGCTTACCTATGCTATAGTACCAAATGCGCAGTCTAATACTACAGGGATTTTTAACACAATACCAGCTAATAATTATACCGTTTCTGTGACAGATGCTAATAATTGTGCGGCTACTACAAATTATACAATCATTCAACCTCCACAGCTAGTCTGGGACTCGATTGATAATAGAGATGTGGCTTGTTTCGGTGGAAGTAATGGATTAGTAGTTAGTTCAGCATCCGGAGGAACGGGAGCCATAACCTATTTTCTTAATCCTCCCGGTATCAGCAATACCAGCGGCGCATTTTTTGGATTAGGCATTGGATCATATACACTTACTGCAACGGATAGTAATGGATGCTCTATAAGTTCGACATTCTTAGTCAATCAATCGCCTCCTATTACCTGGAATACCATAACGGCTACATCCCCTTTGTGTTTTGGCGGAAATAATGGTTCAATATCGGCCTCAGCCAATGGCGGTAATGGTAACTTTGTATATAATTTGCAACCTGGCAATATCAATACCTCGTCGGGTACATTCTCCAATCTGAGTGCTGGTACTTATACACTAAAAGCTACAGATGCTAAATCTTGTACACTTACTACCATTGTAAATGTAAGTCCTACTCCTCCTGTTCAGTTGTCCAATATTCAGACTTCGTTGGCCACTTGTGTACCTGGATGCGATGGTTCTGTCGTTCTTACTGCTTCTGGTGGCAATGGGGTATATAGCTATGCTCTCAATGGTGGCACACCACAAGGGGCTTCAAGCTTTACCGCATTGTGTTCTGGTACATACACCGTTTCAGTCGCTGATGCAAATGGTTGTATGGGTAGCGGAACTTTCAATATTACTACCGCTAATGGTCCAAGCGCTTTGGCTATTAACGTGAATCCTATTTTGTGCAATGGTCAATCCAATGGTTCTCTAGTGAGTGTCATATCAGGAGGCAATGCTCCGTATACGTATCAATTACTACCTTCCAATAGTAGTAATAGCAGTGGGATATTTAATAACCTTGCTGTTGGCGCATACACTATCGTTGCGACCGATGCCAATGGCTGTACGATCAATAATACAGCATTGATGACACAACCTTTCCCTGTGGTATTTGCAGGCATTTCCCTTACTCCCGTAAGTTGCTTTGGTGGAAGCAATGGTAGTATCTCTGCTACAGCTACGGGTGGCAATTCGAATTATGTCTATTCTGTCAATCCGGGTAATCTCACTAATTCTTCAGGTAGTTTTACCGGATTAACTGCCGGAACATACACCATAAGTGTTGTTGATGGCAACGCTTGTAGTAGTTCTAGTTTGGTCACAATCGCTGCACCAACAGCTTTAACTGCCGGGGTACCATCTATTAATAATGTATCATGTTTTAATGGAGCTAATGGAAGTGTCTCGATATTATTTTCGGGAGGTACAGGGGCCTTTAGTTATCAATTGATGCCAGGTAATATTACCAATACATCGGGTAACTTTACCAATTTAAATGCCGGTACATTTGTCATAACGGCTACAGATGCCAATAATTGCACGCTCACGTCTTCCATAATAATTACTCAGCCTACGGCTCTCACTGTGAGTAGTATATTGAATACATTTCCTACGTGTACTCCCGGCAATGATGCAAACTCTATCATCAATGTAGCAGGAGGGACTGCACCATATTCATATAGTATCAATGGGGGCACTTTACAAGCAAGTAATATATTCAATAATTTGGGTATAGGCAATTACACAATTAGTGTTTTGGATGCTAACCTATGTAGTGTCACAACAGTTACCTCCATTCAAGCATCTCCTCTTCCAGTCATTACTTCTATCACCGCAACAGATGCGACTTGTGTGCCCGGATGCGATGGCTCACTCACGATAACTGCTTCGGGGGGAACCGCCGCTTATAGCTACTCTAGCAATGGGGTGAACTTTCAAGCTGCTAATACTCTTACAGGGCTGTGTGCCAATACCTACACTATTATTGTCATGGATGCACTGAACTGTACTGTCTCCACCATCACGCCTGTAGCAACTGTTCCAGGTCCGGTATTATTAGGTACTACGATAACTAATACTAGTTGCAACGGGGTTTCTAATGGAGCTGCTACCATCAATATTTTTGGCGGTACATCGCCTTATACATACCTTTTAGAGCCAATCAATCTAACGAATACTAACGGCACTTTCACTTCATTGGCAGCAGGTAGCTATACGATAAGTGCCAGCGATATCAATGGTTGTAGTACCAGTTCAGCTATCTTGATTTCTCAGCCTCAATCGCTATTATTCAATTCAGTTGCTTCAGTAGCTTCTTTGTGTTTTGGCGCTGCCAATGGTTCGCTTACCGCCACTACGACCGGTGGTAGTGGGGCTGTTACATACACCTTACTGCCTGCAACAGGTAGCTTTGTACCTCCCGCTACTTATAATGGCCTGCTGGGCAATACCAATTACACTGTGACCGCATCAGACGCAAACGGATGTACTACAAGTACTGTGGTATTGGTGCCAGAACCCTCTCAGGTACTGTTTTCATCAGGATTTTCTCAGCCCGTCTCCTGTAATGGAGCTGCCAATGGAAGCATTACCGTAAGTGCTTTCGGAGGTGTAGGAACTGTTAATTATACCTTGCAGCCGGGTGCTTCCACCAATAGCTCGGGTATATTTACTAATTTGGCTGGTAACAATTACACCATTACAGCTGCCGATGTCAATGGATGTACCTCTACGACGATTGTAAATGTATTCGAACCTACAGCCATCAGCATCACCAATGCTACCGCCACTGATATTATTTGTTTCGGACAGGTCAACGGAACGCTTGCCATAGCTGCTATAGGAGGTACAGCACCGCTAGATTATACGATTATGCCCAGTAATCAGACAAATCAATCGGGTCTCTTTAATTCGCTCAATGCTGCGACCTATACTATTACTATTACAGATGCCAATAATTGTACGCTCACTACTACACTTACGATCTCTGAGCCGGCTCCTGTAGTAATTGGAAATCTGATTGGAACAGATGTGCTATGTTTTGGACAAAGTAATGGCACTATTACTGTTAGTGGCGTCGGAGGTGTCGGAAATTATTTTTACAGTATTACACCCCAAAATAATTCCAATATCACAGGCCAATTTTCTGGATTGTCGACTAATACATTCACCGTCACTGTATCTGATGCCAATGGCTGTAGTGTCAGCTCCGGTATATCAATCAATCAGCCACAAGTACTGCAACTCACACTCTCAAATACCCAAAACGTAACTTGTTTTGGCGCACAAGATGGCATCATCGTCACCAGTGCTACCGGTGGTACTACTCCTTATGTCTATACCCTGATGCCGGGCAATACTACTACCGCCAATGGTTTCTTTACGCCGGTGAGTGCAGGCAATTATATCGTGTATGTAACGGATCAAAATGCTTGTCAGGATTCTGTAGTAAATATTATCATTTCGCAGCCTCCACCATTGCTCTTTACGAGTGTTACTCACGAAGATATTACTTGTTATCTTGATTCGAGTGGTTCTATTACGGCCATCGCTAGTGGTGGTACCGGTACTATTCTTTATACTATTTCACCCCAAGCGGGTACGCAAGCCAGCCCGGGCTACTTTGTCAATATACAAGGTGGTACTTACCTCATTACAGCTACTGATGCCTCTGGATGTAGTACTACTAGCATCGTCACTATCAATCAGAATCTGCAAATAGTGGCATCGGATCTAAGTCTTGTACAGCCCCTGTGCTATGGCGATAGCAACGGCAGTATTATCATATCGGCTATAGGTGGTGTGCCGCCTATGTCGTACTCGCTCGATGGGCAGCCGTTTGTCACCTCTGGTATATTTGCCAATCAGAAAGCGGGTACACATACCATTACCATTATGGACTCAAAAGGTTGTAAGATGGATACCTCTTTTGTGCTCACCCAGCCCGACAAGATTCGTGCTGATGTATCTATCGCTGGTATCTTTTGTGTAGATCAGAGCGACGCCAAAGTGTCCGTTACAGCATTTGGTGGTAGGCTTAATTATACCTATTATCTAAAACCGGGATTATATATCAATAAGTCGGGTAAGTTCAATGATATCAGTCCGGGTAGTTATACATTGAGTATCACTGATGATGCACTGTGTCGGCTTGATACGATCATTACTGTGAGCCTGCCGCAAAATCCGTTGGGTATTCGATTCAACAAAAAGGATATTGGCTGCTTCGGCTATGGCAATGAAGGTAGTGCCGAGGCAATACCGGTAGGAGGTACGCCACCCTACTCTTATTTGTGGTACGCTACCCCTATGAGTGCAGAGCCTAAGATAGAGGGGTTGCGGCATGGCAAATATGTAGTAGAAATCATCGATGCTATGGGGTGCAAAAAGAAAGACTCTGTATACATAGAGCCCGGCCCATGCTGCGACGAAGTATTTATACCCAATGCATTTACTCCCAATGATGATGGTACCAATGATACTTGGCGTGTAGTGACAGCCGCAGGTATCGAATTGTTGCAACTCGATATTTACAACCGCTGGGGCAACAGAGTATGGTCGGCAACCAATATTACCGATAGCTGGGACGGTACCTACAAAAACGAAAAACAAGACATGGGCACCTTCTTTTATCTCTTCCGTTATAAATGCCTGGCCGATGGCGAGCAATATATCAAGAAGGGCGATGTGATTTTGATGCGTTAGTATTTGGGGCTGTCGTCGAACTGCTAGCGTTGGCTTCGATCCGTCCCTTACGGAGTGCCGTCTTGCCTGCGAGCAGGCAAGACCTCCTCGTGCCTCGTCGTCCTCCAGGCACGGCAGCCCCTCGTCGATGTTTCTTTATCGGCGGTCTTTGATTGTATATTATAAAATTCTACGATGTATCTAGTATGGTGTAAAGTATTCTTGATGTAAGAGAAACTGATACTTATAGATAGATCGAAAAGAATTGAAGCTGTATCTGGTGTGTATTGATGTACAGCATTGCTCGTATTTGTTATGACTCTATGTGCTGATCGTTTTATTTTTTGTAGCATTGAATAATGGTGCTATTCCGTATGTAATATTGAGGTGGACTCATTAATGTCTTTTGTGGCTTCACACTGCTATTTGAATGCGTTACTGCATTGCGACCATTTAACCTTTCTAAAATGTATCTTTATGCTTTTTGAATGAGGATTACTTCATGAGCTTGGGGTGTCACTTAGGTTTGTAAGTATAGAGTGCTTAATCTACATTTTGCCGATGAGCTTTAGCCCCGATTGTAGCGAATATCACCCGCCGCGAATAGCCGTGAGGGGTGGTGCGGAGGGTATAGCAGCGAAAAGCGGGAAGTGGTCGAAGGGTGTATGTAGACGAGCTCCATCATATTTTGTATTTATATTTATATTACGTGTTCAATTCTATGTAGGCACAAAAAAAGAGGCTGTAAGAATACAGCCTCTTGCGTCTATTTACAGAATGAAAAAAATTAGTGGAGTACAGAGAGCTTTTCGGTAGTAGCATATTTGTCACCATTCAATTTGATGATGTACAAACCGGAAGGGATAGTTTCTGTTGAGAAACGAATAACGTTGAAACCTTTAGTCGCGTTGTAAGACTGAGTCATCACTACTTTGCCGCTGATATCTACTAGTTCGAAAGCAAGTGTAGCAGATTCGTTCATATTGAAACGAATAGAAGCATTGTTGCTGCTAGGATTAGGATATACGTCAAGTGATATTGTTTCTTTGCTTATCGTATTTACACTATTAGGGGCATCAACATATCCTGTAAGATAAGAGTTGGTGTCGGGTTGGAAGTTAGTCCATCCGGCCATCCAGTTGTCGCTACCAAATGCACCACGGAAAGTAGTACTGGCAAACCATGTGTTGACAAAGGGATCTGCAAAGTTGGCTGTGTTCAATAGAGGCGAACCGGCATTGGGACGGAAATCAGGATTGTTATAGTCGAATGGATTAGCAAGCATAACATCTGTATTGGCATTCAATACATTGTTGTCCCAGCCGCTAGTGTTGAACCATGATGTGATAGGCCAAGCACTATTTGTAACTGTAGAATCTAGATTATTAGTACAACCTGCGATAGTCGTATTTTTGATTTTTAAGAGACCATTGTCGGCATTTTGATGACAGCTGTCGCCATCGATTTTGATACCGGTAGGGTAGCCCATGATCACTGAGTTGAACAAACTCATTTGTGAGTGACGACGGATGTGTGCACCACGACGGTGGTTAGGATCGATAGTAGTAGTAGGTGTGAATTTTGGTCCTACGATAGTCATGTTGGAGAAAACGGGTCTTGTTTTGGGGGTATTATTGTTACCACCACCGTCATTATCTGATTCGAAAGCCATAGAGCCAGATACGGGATCTGCTACGGCAGTATCTCTGAGGGCAACCCCGAATTGTACACGACCGCTGTAGCCAAAATCTGTATCAAAATCGTCGTCGTTGCAGCGGAATGATACTAAATGGCTTGCATCGGAGCTTCCTCCAAACCACTCAAAGTGGTCATCCAAGCCGTGGCTACATTGAATGTATGACATTTTGGTACCGCTACCTACTCCACCCATAGTTAAGCTATTCAATTCATTGTTGGGAGCGTATGCAAAACCGGCGTATTCGATACGCACATATTTAAGTTCACCACTGTTGTCAAGGTCGTTGAGTCCACCGTATTGACCATCAGCTACGGTCCCGTCGGGGTTGGCAAGGTTACCACCCTCAAAGGTTCCGATACCTCCAGGTACATTAATGCGCGCGTTACCAGCGATAACGAGTCCGCCCCAGTCGCCCATTTGGCGGTTTCCTGGAGTTTCGCTTGACGTAAATACTATCGGCTTAGTAGCAGTGCCAATAGCGAATATTTGAGCACCTCTAGTGACTATAAGAG
>DAIUCL010000069.1:0-13193 GCA_036846185.1 Chitinophagaceae bacterium | reverse complement strand
TTAAATAATATCTCACTGTTACTATTAGCCATCGTTAATTGGTTTTAATAGTAGTAGGCAAACATTGTGCCAAACCAACAGTGAAAGAGAAGAATTATAATGCTTTTTTTTAACAGTCTGATATTCAACACATAAGCAGACAAAAATATTAAATAACTACTCTCGCAAAAGCATAATTCAGCACTTCTAATTTATCTGAGTACAAGGTATATATATCAAATAGCCCTATATCACACAGAACTAATACACCACCATTACAAAGCAGATTTGATACTGAAAGTAAGACGTATGATCAAATTACCACAAACTAATATTTCCCCATACCTGATTCAGAGTTGTAGAGTGCGTTTTCGGTATCATCTACAATAGGAGAACTTTGCGTGTTGGCATTCATAAATTGTTTCCAAACCGTACGACCGTCTTTGACATCTACACAATACAAATAACGATCATATGAGGAAAAATACACATAATCCTTATAAACTACCGGTGACGATTTGATTAGGCTAGCCGTAGGATACTTCCAGCGAAGTGTACCTGATACATGATCGATGCAATATAAATTGAAGTCGTAACTGCCTATTAATACAGAATTAGTAAATTCATGAAAAGTGGCTGAAGAGTGCACACGCTCTTTGGTAGGATATTTCCAGCGAAGAGCCCCCGAAGTAGTATCTACACAGTAGATGGAATAGTCATAGCTACCAGCCACACACATACCACCATACACAGCAGGCGAAGACTGCACTTTATCACCTGTCTGATAATTCCATACAGGAGAGCCATCCACTTCTTTGAACGCATAAATACGACCATCTGTAGCACCCGCATATACTAACCCATTACTGACTTTTACACCAGATTCCATAGGGCTTGGTACTCCGGCAGACATCCACACTACCACACCGGTAGCTGCGTCTACACACATCACATTATTGCCGGTGGCTACATATACCTTTCCATTATGATATTGAGGAGCACCCGTACATGGAGATCCGTTTGTAGCCATCCACAATGGAGTACCATTAGCCGGAGAAAGAGCATATAGTTGGTCAGAAGCTAAGAATAACATGTTATCACCAAGACAAATACCCTTGTTGTTCAATAATCCGGTAGCTACTTCGAGAGTTTTCTTCCCGGTTTTTACATTTACTACCGTCACCGTTCCTTTGCGAGAGATACACCATACATTTTCTAGATTGATGACGGGGCTAATGTCCACAGGACCATCAGTAGTTACCTCCCATAGTTTGTTACCCGTGGAAGCTTGATAACTGAGTAAGGTGCTATTTTCAGTCGAAACAATAACGGCTTCATTACGAATTTGGGGTAATGGCAAATCCGGACTCATGGTTTTGGAACATGCAGCTAGCAGAAGAGTGGCTGCAATGAGCAAGAAACTGTAACTATATTTTGTCATACTACGGTATAATTTGTTGTAAATACACATCCATTTCAAGCATTTCATGAGTTGGTATGTATACATTCAAGTAACAAATATAGTCTTAATTGCGGAATTTCAAGTACAAGCAGAAAAATGATTGAGATTTTCTGACTGTGAAAGCGGTGTTAAACATTTAAGCCACATAGATTTTAACGTATCATCAGTAAGCGTTTTTGTACATTTGTCCACTTGCTTGAGCATGATAGACTTAATAGACAAACAAAAACTACCTAAACATATCGCCATCATTATGGACGGTAATGGTCGTTGGGCTAAGGAAAGAGGACGAGATAGACTCTTCGGTCATCAGCATGGTGTTATCAGTGTGCGGGAAGTAGTAGAAGGCTGCGCAGAAATTGGTGTGCAGTATGTCACCCTATATGCTTTTTCGACCGAAAATTGGAGCCGACCCGAAAGTGAAGTACTAGGATTAATGGAACTGCTGGTTGCAACTATACGTAAAGAAACAGAAACCTTGAACAAAAACGGCGTGAGACTCCATGTAATTGGCGATATGACAAGCTTACCACCTGCTTGTATCAACGAGCTCGATGAAGCTATGCAACTCACCTCTCACAATACCCGTCTTAATTTGATACTTGCACTAAGCTATAGTGCCAAATGGGAACTAGCCCAAGCCGTACAAAAAATTGCAGCTAAAGTAGAAAAAGGAGAATTGCGTAGCAGCGATGTCAATGAACAAACCATTCATGAGCATCTCTGTACCGCCAACTTCCCGGATCCGGAGCTTATGATACGTACCAGTGGTGAGCAACGCATCAGTAATTTCCTATTATACCAACTCGCTTATGCAGAGCTCTATTTCACACACACACACTGGCCCGATTTCAGAAAGGAAAACCTTTTTGAAGCCCTACTCAATTATCAAAATCGAGAACGACGTTTTGGCAAAATCAGTGAACAACTTATTCAAAATCAATAAATTCTACGCTTCAATATCCTTTACAACGTGAAAAAAAATGTCATGAAAAGTCAGTTTAATCGAATACAGAGAACTCTGACTATACTCCTCTTGCTTCTGACCATACTATCCTCAGATACTATGGCTCAGATAGGACTTAAAGGAAAAAAAGAAAAACAAAAATTCACCAATACCTCCAACGAATTTATCATAGGCGGGGTGACCGTATCAGGCTCAAAATACCTCGATGAAGAATTACTCATATCAATATCAGGACTCTCTCCGGGCGACAAAATCAAAATGCCCAACGACCCACAAATTGCAAAGGCTATACAAAACCTCTGGAAACAAAACCTTTTCTCCGACATTCAAATCAACATAGTACGCACACAAGGAGACAAACTGTTTTTAGACATCCAAATTGAAGAAAGACCCCGACTATCAAAATATAATTTCAAAGGAATCAAAGAAAGCGAAGCTAAAGAACTGAAAGAAAAAGTAGGTTTGGTCAAATCCAGAGTAGTCACTGAAGCAACTAAACAAAATGCAAACGAACGCATTAAAAAATACTTTTCGGACAAAGGATACTCTAATATCAAAGTAGACATCATCGAAAAAGAAGATACCGCACTTCTCAACACGGTCATACTGACCTTCCAAATAGACAAAGGGCAAAAAGTAAAAATAAATCAAGTCAATATATTCGGAAATGAAAATGCCCCTCTTGTAAAACTCAAAAAAAACATGAAAGGCACCAAAGAGATGGCACGCCTGTCGCTATACGGTGCCAATAAAGAAAGCGTATTCGGTACAAATCAAAAAATGGGTAAAGAGTACTTGAGAGGACAAGGCTACTTCTCCTTATCCAAAACCTTACAACTCATAGACCCCTACGTACGCTACTCTATCTTCTCAGCCTCCAAATTCAATGCCTCCAAATTTGCCGAAGATAAAGAACAGATTATCAATTACTACAATTCCATAGGATACAGAGATGCCGTAGTCGAAAAAGACACCCTTTACACAGCCACCAACGGACACCTCAATGTAGAATTGCTTATCAAAGAAGGTAGAAGATACTACTTCGGCGATATCGACTGGCAAGGCAATACCAAATACACTGATGACGAACTCAACAAAATGTCCGGCATCAAAAAAGGTGACATTTACAATCAAGAGCTCCTTTACAAACGACTTGGCAAAATACCCACAGCCGAAGGCGACGATATTGGCTCCCTATACCTCGATGATGGCTATCTCGCTTTCAATACCGATATTTCCGAAAAATCGATCTCCGGGGATACAATCAATTTCGAAGTACGACTTGTAGAAGGCGAGCAATATACCCTTCGCAATATCAATATCTCCGGCAACGACAAAACCAACGAACACGTTATCCGTCGTGAACTAAGAACCTATCCCGGCAACAAATTCAGCCGTGCAGATATTATTCGCTCCCAACGCGAAATCTCCAACCTGGGCTTCTTCGATGCCGAAAAAATAGGCATTCAACCTATGCCTCACAATGATGGAACCGTAGACATAGACTACACTGTAGTCGAAAAATCGGCCGATCAGCTCGAACTTCAAGCCGGATTTGGTGGGGGACTTGGTATCACAGGTACCCTGGGTGTCTCTTTTAATAATTTCTCCATGAAAAACGTGGCCAAAATAAGCGAATGGGATCCGCTACCTATGGGCGACGCTCAAAAACTATCTATACGCGGACAAGCTAATGGGCGCTGGTATAATTCTATTACAGCCGGATTCACTGAACCGTGGTTGGGTGGCAAAAAACCCAACGCCTTATCAGTAAATGTTTATCGAACCTTTTTTTCCGGCAACTTTGGTACGACTACCAGAGGCCAAAATATGACAACCTACGGAGGTGGCGCTACCATCAGCAAAAGACTCCGCTGGCCCGACGACAACTTTGTGCTTTCGTACGGTATCAACTACCAACTCTATGTTCTCAACAACTGGGATCGCTTCTTCCAAGGCTTTACCAATGGAGTAGCCAATAACCTCAATACTAAAATCACTCTCTCCAGATACTCTATAGACCAACCCCTCTTCCCCCGAAGTGGATCTAATATCACCATGAGTGTCCAATTTACTGCGCCCTACTCCCTCCTCAGTGGCAAAGATTATACCTATGCCTCTCAGGCAGAACGCTATAGATGGATCGAATACCACAAATACCGATTCACTGCCGAATGGTACCAACGTGTGAAAGGAAATCTTGTACTTAAACTAGCTTCTAAACACGGCTACTTGGGCTACTACAACGAACAGCTTCAATCACCCTTTGAGCGATTCCAGCTCGGTGGCGACGGACTTCAAGGCTTTACCATTTTCGGTCGCGATATTATTGCCCATCGCGGATACGAGATTTACTCCAACGATGCCGGTGCTACTATCTTTAACAAGTATACCGCCGAAATGCGTTATCCATTCTCACTTAATCCCTCCTCTACTATTTTCGGTCTCGCCTTCTTCGAAGCGGCCAACGCATGGAATAGTTTCAAAACCTTCAACCCCTTCCAGCTTAATCGTTCTGCAGGCGTGGGTATTCGTGTTTTCCTACCCATGTTTGGATTACTCGGTCTCGATTATGGCTTCCGATTTGATAGCCCCAATGGGCAGCCCGCCCTTGGCAATGGCACTAAGCTCGGCCAAGCTACCAAGTTTACCTTTATGCTAGGCTTCGAACCAGAATAGATAGATGAAACTCAAAAAATAAAGTTAAAACAACAACCACCATTTAATTATAACTTTGAATCTTAGTCAAAACTCAAAATAGTACAACATGAAAAAAATAATTATTGCCCTCTCCGCTCTATTTCTACTCTCTACTACTGTAATGGCACAGCGCTACTGCGTAATAGACTCCAAGTACATCCTCGATAATATGCCCGAATACAAACAGGCTCAAACCAAACTCGACGAAGCTTCTGCTCAGTGGCAAAAAGAAATCGATGCTCGTCTGCAAGAAGTGGATCGTATGTACAAATCCTACCAGAACGAACAAGTAATGCTGAGCGATGACATGAAAAAAAGACGTGAAGAAGAAATTATCAAAAAAGAAAAGGAAGCTAAAGACCTACAGAAAAAAAGATTTGGTTTTGAAGGTGACCTATTCAAAAAACGACAAGAGCTTGTAAAACCCGTCCAGGACAAAGTATATAATGCCGTTCAGAAAATGGCGAATGCTCGATCCTTCGATCTCATCTTCGACAAGTCTGCCGACTTGAGTGTCTTCTTCAACGATCCTAAACTCGACAAAAGCGACGATGTACTCAAAGATTTGGGTGTCACAAACCCCAGCAGAAAATAGATAAAATTTTCTAAAAACGCATCAAATACCTTGCTCTCTCGTATATTTACGCACTGTAATAAAACACAATTCATGAAACAACTATTTATCGCCCTAGGACTTATCCTAACCATGGCCGCGGCTCAAGCACAGCAAAAAATCGGATACATCAATTCCGAAGAACTCATCATGTCAATGCCCGAAGCCAAAAAAGCAGATGCTGAAATTAGCTCTTATGCCAAAACCTTTCAGGATCAACTTACAACGATGCAGAAAGAACTGGAAACAAAATACAAAGCTTACGAAGCCGGTGTAAAAACGATGACTGAGGCAATGAAAGATGTCAAAGAAAAAGAACTCAACGACCTCAACAATCGTATCCAATCTACTCAGCAAACTGCAGAAGAAAAAATTGGCAATAAAAGACAAGAACTTTTAAAACCTATCACCGAAAAAGCGGACAACGCAATACAAGCAGTAGCTAAAGAAAAAGGTTACTCCTATATCTTTGACGCCAGCGCCGGTGGTATCATCTTCGCCCTTCCTACCGACAATATATTGGAAGACGTGAAGAAAAAATTGGGTATCAAGGATGCTCCTGCAGCATCAGGCACTGCTCCTAAAACACAGAAATAAAATTCAAAACCTCCCATTAAAAACCACCATTACTGGTGGTTTTTTTATTCATTCACATATAGCTATTTGTAACTACCAAAGCCTCTCTGCCATTGCCTATTCGTAACATGAAACACCACTACCTACAATCACTCACTACATACTTTAATAGTGAATTTAGTTTCCTTTTTGGATTATCATCGCCTCAGCTTCGATTTAGCGGATTTGCGACGCTCCGTTTTGGCTGAGGACACATTGTTCAACATTTCTTCGCTTCATAATATCAATACCCTACAAGAAGCGAAATTTGAGATATTAAATCAAGCTACTATTAGTATGTACTATCAAATTGGAAATGACTTAAAAGACCTTTATTGCTAAAACCAAAAAATCAAGAAAGACGTTTTATACTAATATAATCTCTGAGGCCATTTATTAATTTCCCAACTATACCCTCAATGCAGAAGTAATTGAAAGTACTAATTGATCTATAACACCAACCAAACCAAGTTCAAACCACTTACATATAACCTGCGTCTTTATAACAAATAACTTCTATGAAACAATTCTTCATACTGATAGCCATCTTCATCATACCTACACTAGCATCAAGCCAGAGCAATTCTGTAATTAATTATGGCGATTCCACACAATTGCTTATTGGCGAAAAAGGCGTAGTAGATCAATCGGGCAATACGATTATTCTGGGCCGTCATTCGAAGCAGGGACAAGATTATCCTCTGATAAGCTGCTTTGATGCCAATCAAGTACAGAAATTTAGTATTTCACTCAACACTACGGGATACGTCGCTTCCAAACTGATAGATGCCGGGAACGGTGAATTTATTGGCACTTATAGCTCAGGTGTCAATGCGATTATTCTCAAATTCAATTTAGCTGGAGATATACTATGGTCTAAAGTTTTCAATAATGTTGCCGATTTAGAATCTATTGCAATTGACAATACAGGCGCCATCTATGTAGCAGGAGGATTTGTCCAAAATCTTTATTTGATTAAACTGCTAGCAAATGGAAGTATTTTGTGGGTAAAACAGTATCAACTTGGCTCAAATTATGTATTTGGGAGAGGCTTGATCGTGACACCTAGCAATAACGTACTACTCATGGCCTCTTCAACATATATGGGAGGCACTAGCAACAGAATATCACTGCTACATATCAACCCAAATGGCACAATGATTTGGAAAAAAACATATTATAGCAATGTAGGATTTGTTGGTAATGACATTGCACGCTCTCCTAAAACAGGTCATTATCTGATAGCGGGATACAGTGGCAATCTGAATAACGCAAACACCCTAAATGCCTTTACGCTATTGGTGGACTCTGCAGGAAATTATATTAATAATATGGTACTGGGCTATATATGGTGGGACGCACACTATGCAGTGGAAGCCTTACCCGAAGGTGGCTTTGTAAGCAGTGGCCTTTGCAAACCACAGGAGATTTGTGGAGGCAATGGTATGTTTATCAAATATACTGATATGAACGATACGGTACTTACACGTGTATATGGTGCACAGTCTGGGCAGGGTGCCATATTTCAAGATATTCATTATTCAAATTCAGGCGGTATTGTTGCTTTTGGTGGAGGCTCTACTTTTGGCTATTGGAATAATGGCTCTGAAATGGAGACCCTTCGATTTAATAACAATCTGGAAGTAAATTGCCATCGTTACAATCAAACTCTTACAAAGTCTAGCTTGAGTATTTTAACAGATACGACTATGCTGTCAGAGAGTGGTGTTTCTTTGACATATACTAATCTTGGAGAGGTTGTATTGGAGCACTTAAAAGCCGCAGACCCTTGTTTGCAAATACCGCTTAGCTCCTCTGATGCAGTCACAATGACCACTTGTTCGGTATATCCGAATCCAAGTCGAGGGGCTATTCAATTGCATATGTCGGGTGAAAAAATAGCTGGTATTGTCGTATATGACATCATGGGCAAGGTAGTACATTCACAAGAAGGTAGCAGAATGGATAAGGATCGTATTGATATGCGAAGTGCGATGAGCGGTGTGTATATACTCCGTGTGGAATCGGTAAGTGGAAAGCGAGGTGTACATCGTGTACTCATTACGGATTAGCAGACTTACTTGCACCATCTTTGTTTTGGGGTGAGCAGATACTAATATGAGTCTTTAAAAAACTTCCAGATAGAAGTGACAGCAATATTTAGCTTACACTTTTTGCTTACATTGATTGTATTACCTAATGCCTTTTCTTCTAAGTATATCTATTGGGCTAGTTCGTAAACGGTAAAAAGGATTTGCTTTATTGGTATGTAAAGATTTTAATCGTGGGTATGATATAAGATGCTAGAATTTCAGACGATGAAATTTAGCCCTGATCGCAGCGGCATCCCCGAAGCAGCAGAGCCTTGTGTGTGGGGGCGAAGGGATATAGCGGAGAGCAGGAGGTGGCTGAGCGAATTGGTGAACGATGAGCTCCTAAAAATCTCATTTACTAAACTTGCTGAACGGATGTAGTCGTATCTACTTGTGATGTTTTGGTGCTTCGTGACCAAAAATGCACTCCGATAAAAACGAATATGTAATAGGTATATTTGATTTTGATATAGGCATAGGTATAAAAACTCATGTTGAGATTATAGATAAGACTTGCTAGCAAATAGAGGATAATGATATTCCTGTACTTATTGTTGTACAAATAGATACCTAAAAAATAAATGAGAATGAAGAAAAAGGGTCCTAGCAGAAAAAAGTCGGTATACAAGAAATCGAGTGCTGTATACATGTTGTACGACGGATTGATGGAGTATTGACTATTCACTCCGGGATTAAGGTGCATCTCTACGGGGACGAGTGCTTGCATCTTGTCGGGCAGGAGGAGATTAAAGAAGGGGGTAAATTGCTGTTGGTAGGTCTCGATGTTGTAAAACATATTGAGATAGTTGGGTATGATATAGGATGCAAAATTGAGCAGTTCGCTTTCGTAGTAGCCTCCTCGCACAAAATTGGAAAAAATCATGTAGATGCCTACAAGTGCGCCAAATACTAGTGCCATATAGGAGAGCTTGGTGTCTTTGCTGACCAATAAATAGAAAAAACCGGGGATGAGTATGGAATCAAATATGGTGTACTTGATGCCGTGAAATCCGGAAATGATAATGAGTAAAAATACAAGCAGCTTGCCGAATCTGACTTTTACTTTGTGAACTTTGATAATATAGATATAGGTTAGTACAGCGGGAATATTAAGAAAGTATAAATAGTTGAAAGCGACATTAAAACCAAACATCTCTTCGTAGGTACGTGGATTGAGTATAAGAAGCTCTGGCGTAAATCCGGAGAGAAATACATTGAGTAAATTAACCGTCAGACCGAGTAGGGATAAGAAACTGAGTATATAGAATGCCCTGCGGAGGCGGATGGAGGAGTATTGCCGGTGAGGGATGTCGTATACATTGCGCCGATAGAATAGATAGACCATAGCATTGCATATCGTAAGAGCTACTAAACTAATGAAAAAGTAGCTGTAGGTGATATAGCTGAGCGAGGGTTTGATATACCTAAAAAAGACTTGTATATCGGGATGATCCATGAGATCGAGAGAGAGTCCATAAAAAAACATAAGTGACGAGGAGCCCATTGCAAATACTTTGTACTGCGACTTGTCTAAGAAAAGATACACGAGTGCAAAAAGTAAGGATATTAGGGTAAATGTCATTGTTGATTTTTCTTGACGATCGCTATGGCTTTTTCGATGAGAGTACGATTGACAAAAATAATCAGAAAGCTGGATAGAAAGTATTTATTCGTACTGAGATTGCGAATAATGTGATTAGTGTGCTTGAATAAGAATTTTAGTTTTAGTCTAAAACTAGCGGTTCGCTTGAGAGCATTAAACATCCATATAGAAAATACTAATTTTCTCATGGCCAGATGACCGTCATGAATTAGCTCGAAGTAGAGCTGTGGTAAGACAAATCGATTGATATCTGAGACTAGTGCACTGGATTGGCTACTGGGATCATCTTCGGTATAGTGATAGGTGGCTGGAAGGCTGAGATATAAATATTGCTTTTGTTGTTGAAGATGCTTGAGTAAATGATAGCAAAAAAGCCAATCTTCAAAGTTTCGCTCTTGTCCGAATCGGATCTGTTGAAAGAAGCTCCTTTGAAAGCAGTAGTTGGCAGATACAAATATGATTTCGCTTGCCATGATACCAATAGGATCTTGTATAAGAAAAACCTCCTCGTTCTGTTTTTGACCAAAATTATAGATGGCTTTGGTAGGTAATATTCTCTTGGAAAGTGTTTGATATACGCTGCATATTACAAGCTTGGCATTAGTAGATGTAATGAGGGAGCTAAGCGATTCGATGTGTGTAGAGGCATATTGATCGTCTGCATCGAGAAAGAGAATATAATCTGAGGATGCATGCTCAATGCCGTTGTTTCGGGTGATACCGGGGCCACTATTGGATGCATTTTGTATAATTTGGAAAAGATTGGCATGGTTAGAGCTACATACAAATTCTTGGGCAACAGTCAGACCATTATCAGTGCTACAGTCATCTACTATGATGACCTCTTGAGGTAAAACCGTTTGGGCAAGAATACTTTGTAAAGCATGAACGATGAAAGGTTCTTTATTGTATAAAGGTATAATAATCGAAAATGAAATAGGGACTATAGAACTCAACGTAAATTAATTTTTTGGTGTTGCTGTACTTTGGGTGATGTGAAAAGATGATCGGGTTTACCCTTGAATTCGCCTTGAAGAATATTTGGCTTGGAAATCTCTACATTTTGTGCATCGGAAGTTTGATAATAGTGTTTGGCGAAGCCTTCAGTTTTATTGTTATCAAATTTGGTGTTTTTACATTGATCGATTTGAATACCCCATAGGTCATTATTCCAGCTACTGTAGAATGTTTTTGCGCTATTACCTCGTACAGTAGAATTGTTGAGATTGTAGAAGCGCATACCAAAAGCCATAGTCTGCATGGTATTGTTTTCGACAGTCACGTTGCTGGCTGTATAACTGCTTTTATTGTGTACTCTAATACCCTCATTGGCACCGCTGATTTGATTATTTCTTATGACTATATCACGCACTTCATTTCCTACGAAGTTTCCAACATTGATACCAATACCATACATGATATTTTCATATGCGGAGATATGGTTATTGTATATTTTTATATTTCGTACGACTGAATTGGCATTTGGGTTATGAACAACGACTCCAATCGCACTATTATTGATCGATTTATTTACGATGGGGGCACATTGTATAGTATTATCAAATATATCGGCGTTCATAGCACCATTCTCTAGGTTGATACAGTCGCCGGCAATGATAGAGTTATTTCTGAATTCCATACCAAAGGGGGTCATCGACAGATCGGCTGCACCACCCGGATTAATACCCGTTGATTTAGGATTAATTATTCTACAATGATTCACTTTGATCGTGCTGCAACTAGGGAACGCAATACCTGCAAAATCTCCTCCTTTGAAATCGGAGTGGGTAATTGTAATATTTTTGGATATGTATAACTCTATGGCGGCATAGCCTCCTGTAAAATCGCAACGAGTAATTGTCAAACCATTGACATTTCCTCCAAGGCCTTTGAAACCGGAAGCAACTTTGACATTATCCAAATTGATTTTTATGCCGGAGCACCATATGGCTAAAAATGCTTTGTTGTAATTAAAGTTGAAGCGTCGGTATTTCTCTGCGCCGTTGATCGTATAGTCAAATACATCATTTGAGCTGGCAGGCTCTATGGTAATATTTCTTATAGTTGTATTTGATTTCAACTCAAGCATCCATTGTTTGTTGTTGGGGTTTAAAAATACGAGTTTTGCCCCATTGCCATCAATTGATTTTCCAGATGGGATGATTAGCTTTTCTGCCAGCAGATAGGTTTTGTTGGGCAGACGAATGGTTGTTAGTTTAGATGCTACTAATTTTCTGAGTTGCGCATCATCTTTGCCAAATAAGACATTGTTGAATGATAAAAAAAGTATTAATATTTGAATAGTCCTTGCCATAAATAATCGTTAGTAGGTAAGAAGGCAAAGATATCACTAAATTTTGAGCCATATATATACAAAGCTCAGGGAGCTTCAAAGTATATAAGATACTGATGTGATAGAAGCTTGAATAATGGGATCAACATGTCTAAATAAAACTATAAATAGTATTTATATTTAAATGTGCATACTTTCATTTCCAAAAATATCTAAAAGTTTTGCAAGCTTCGCCACATGGGTTTTTCTGTCGTGTGCATCTATGGCAGGATTGTTGATAGTTGTATCTAATATATTTCCCACTTCATAATCTTTATAGATTCTACACAATAGCTTGCTCATCTCCTTTTTACTTCTTGCGACTATGCCCTGACCTGTTTCAGATAACGTATTCTCTATTAAATCTTCATCACCCGGAAATACTATGACCGGCTTACGCAAGGCTATATATTCATAGAGTTTACTTCCCGGTATCCCTTTCATATCCTCATAGGTCACTGAAAGTAAATAATGAGAAGCCGCTTGCCACTGAATAACTTCCTGCTTCGGCATCCTGTCGGTACATACTATATAATCCTCATATCCTTGCATCTCTTGCATCACACGATTATAAGCATTCATGTTACTTTTCAAACCTAAAAAAAGAATCTTCATAGCGGGTTTTTGTAAGTTATCAATACTGACTTTAAAGGCCTGTAAGAACTCCTCTATGGGCTGGTTATGATACAATGATCCAACATAGGTAATGCTCAAATAATCATGGGTGGCAACATTCTCTATTAAATAATTTTCACGCATATAGCCATTAGGAATTGTGAAACCAGTTGGGACATATCGTTTAATCGACATAACTTTATCAGTCAATATT
>DAIUCL010000068.1:0-13382 GCA_036846185.1 Chitinophagaceae bacterium | reverse complement strand
ACTACAAATCATTTTCAAAAAGAAATACCTGATTTTATTGAATCAATAGAATGACTGTTAAGAAAAATAACCGTTTTTAGCTCAATTTATTAACAAAAAAAACCAATTCTTTAACAACCTTGCGCAATGTGGGACAGGTTTTTTTTATCTGAATTTTTCGCTATTAATTATTTCTTGGTGCTCGGAAACTACCACTTAGCGTATACGTATTTCCACTAGGAAAGCCTATCATAGTGAAGGAAAAATTGCCTAATACTTGATCGGGGAATAGCGGAAAGCTGCTATAGGTGATTGTGCCACCGGGAGCCAATGTAAATTGTGTGTCAGTAAAGCTACCCAAATTGGTGATTATCGCATTGATCACAGGATGTGTGGCCGAGGTACTATCATTAGTTTGAATATATACGCCACTACCGCTACCCATGGCTGTGATAGAAGAGTAGGACATTCCGACACTATCTATGGAAGCTTCTATAAGATCGGTAGGTGCTAAAAAGACTTTGTTGGCACTCATAGAGGTCACAGTGTTGGTAAGGGTAATATCTAAATAGGGTGTAGTATTGCCACAAGCATAGAGGGTACCTAGCATATTCATTCCGGCACTGAGTGTAGTATTGATACTTCCGTGTTCGTAGCTATTAGGATTATAGGTAGATACATTTACAGTGCCATTGATCGTGCAAGGTATGGTAGCATAAAAACCGCCATTGGCATCTGCATGTATCACATAGTTGTAGGGTTGGATGAGTACTAGAGCATAGGGTACTACATTATTATTGCAGTCCACTACCTGGCCAGAAAAGATGCTTGTATTCGCAGATGACATATTGATAGTGATAGTACCTAAGTTGATAGGACTATTGTTGGTATTGAGTGTTTGAGAATATACCGGTATGGTACCACAGACAGCATTGTTGTATACTTCGAGTGTCAAGGTGGCATTGGAGTATATATATCCTCCTACCCACCCATTGCTATTGGTAATACTTGTACTCCAGTCGCTATTTTGGGAATTCGTTATTTTGACGGTATAGCCTTGCAATGGGATATTGTTGCCATCTACAAAGTTTACATTGAGTGACGTGTTATTGCCAACGATATCAAAATTCCAGAAGCTAAAGTGTTTTACGTTACCCAAGTATTTATTGCCGCTCAAGCTAGCGCTTCCTTCTTCTACCCAGATACCTTTTTGCTCGTCGAAGTGCCACATGGCAATCTGAGACGGTGCGGATGCAACGAGAGACGAAGGTACTTCATATTGTATTTTAACTTCTTTGTTGGGTGCGATTACAAGCTCACTGCCAGAGGCGTCAAAGAGCTCTACGGCTAGCATACCATAGCTCATGAGCATAGCTTCGGTGCCTAGGGTACTCAAGCCGCGAAGATCGCCCGGCATAATGGAGCGCCCAACTTCACCGGTAGGGTCGATACGATGTGCATATACATATACTTGACCCGTGTAGGGAATTCCGGTGGCTTTGTTTATGACTGCATTGGCCGGAAATGATAGCTGTAGGCTGCTGGCAAAATTCAGCTCTGTAGCTGTAGTGGCTATGTATGTTTGTGGCACAGAATGTTTGATGAGTCGGAGGCGTACTTCGTGGCGTGCTCCTTGCTGTACTCTGATGGATCGGTATCCTACAAAGTGTCCTTCTTTGGTTACTTTAACACATGCATTGTGCTGTGGTATAGTCACATTGGTGAGTTGGAATAGTCCGTTGCTATCTGTTTTGGTAATGTAGTTTTCAATAGATACGGTAGCATCGCTTACTATACTACCACTGATATCAGTGATTACACCATAGAGTGAGGCTGTGACTGTTTTGCTGTTGTCGTATACGTTAGCATTTTGAGGGAGTTGGTAGTCTGATTTGTATTTGCATGAGTTCATGCCTACCATGAGAGCTACGATAGCTAGTAGCAAAGCGTATGTTTTTTTCATAATTTATCAAATTCTATTGACTTTGTAGTCGACTTCTATAATACGTTTGTTAGTTTGAAGAGCGAATTTACACTTTAGCTTTTACAAAAAGGAATCTTTTGTGATAAAACTCTCGTTGGTATGGATTCTTCAGATGTTTGATAAAGGTATTGAATACGCTCGGATAGTTGATTTTAGTACAGACGATGACAGGTAGCCGAGATTGCAGCGGTATCCTCCCACCTGTGTGTGAGCCTTGAGCGGAGCAGGTAGGGAGATACAAGCGGAAAGCTCGAAGTGGATGAAGGATGCAGTGAGATGAGCTCCTAAAGATTGTATTCCAAAAATCGTTGAATTAATATTTTGCCATGATGTGTCATGTGGCTTTCTGGATGAAACTGCCATCCAAATACCGGATAGTGCTGGTGGCGAAGCGACATAATATGCTGACGATCGTGCGATACACTGGTGACTTGTAGCTGCGGTGGTATGGATGCCGGATCAACTACCCATGAGTGATAGAGCCCTACTTGCTCGCCATGCATATCGTGGAGCAATGGATCGGGAGCCGTTATTGTAAGTTGCGTTTGCCTGCCGTGCATAGGCTGAGACATATTGTAGAGATGTGCACCAAAGGCTTCGGCAATGGCCTGATGACCAAGACAAATGCCTAAAATAGGATGAGTAGGTGCTAGGTCTTGTATGAGATTTAGTAAGTGGCCGGATTCGGATGGGGTAGCAGGACCCGGCGAAAGAATAATCTTATCGTACTGTGCCGCTAAGGTAGAGCTGATTGTGTCGTTGTAAAACAAAGATATATCCGTGTAGGATAGCTGGCGAAGTATCTCTACAATGTTGTAGGTGAAGGAATCATAATTATCAACCAATAGTATCTTCAAACGTTGTATTTTTACATCACAAAGTAAATAGAATATTTTGAATATTTATTCCAATATTATCCAAGAGGTGAATCATCTGTCCGAAGAGGGCATCCCCTTCTTATTGCTTGTAGATTTTGAAGGGAAGAAACCGAGTTTGTATAAAATAGATGAATTGACTCAGGAATCCATTTGGATAGATTTTCCTAATTTTCGAAACAATTATAGTAAACCTTCGCAACCTGTACGTGTTGAAGCCTATGTGCCTGTTGGCAAAAAGAAATACAAACAAGCCTATGACATTGTGCATCGAAACCTGATGTATGGCAACTCTTTTCTCACTAATCTCACTATGCCTACTCCACTATGGCTGAGTGCTTCAATGCTAGATTTGTACCTGGATGCTCAGTCTAAGTACAAAGTATTTTTCAAAGATCAATGGTGCTGCTTCTCTCCAGAGATATTTGTACGAATACAAAACGGGAAAATAGTATCCTATCCTATGAAGGGCACCATCGATGCGGCCATTCCTGATGCTGATAAAATAATACTACAAAACGAAAAAGAAACTGCCGAACACTATACCATCGTTGATCTTATACGAAACGATTTGAGTAAGGTGGCAAGCAATGTGAACGTAAAGCGATTTCGGTATATCGACACCATACACACAACGCATAAAACCTTGCTGCAAGTGAGCTCCGAAATATGCGGCGACCTTCCCGACGACTGGCGTGCCCGACTCGGTGATATTCTCTTCTCCCTGCTTCCGGCAGGCTCTGTGAGCGGCGCTCCCAAAGAGAAGACGCTCGATATTATCCGAGAGGCTGAGCGCGAAGCTCGAGGGTTCTATACCGGTGTGGCTGTTTACTTCGATGGCGAATGTGTCGATAGCTGTGTGATGATTCGATTTGTGGAGCGATATCAAGATCACTACCGCTATCGAAGTGGCGGTGGCATTACTGTCTATAGCAACACGGCCGAAGAATATCAAGAACTCAATGACAAAATCTATGTACCCCGTATTTGAAAGTATTCAATATAAAGATGGCACCTTTTGTAACCTGGATTATCATATAGCCCGAATGCAACAAACTTGCATCGACTTGTGGGGGGAGAAAAAAAATATGGACGGCCTCAAAGCTCGCCTCAAAATAGGTCATAAAGAATCTCTCCAGAAATATAAAATATACTACGACCTGCATCATGAATTTGTCACATATAGCCCCTACTACCCACGTACTATCAAGCAACTATACATCACCGATGCCGATGAGCTGCAATACCCTCACAAGTATACCGACCGGCGCACTATAGATCATTTCACCCAAGACCTACCTTTAGATACAGATGTACTATTTGTTCAGCAACAATTAGTCAGCGATAGCAGCTATGCCAACCTTGCCTTTTGGGATGGTAAGCAATGGTTTACGCCTGAGCAGCCACTACTCCCCGGGACCAAGCGCGCTTACCTGATCGACACCTCTCAGCTTATACCCGCCCCAATTAGCGAATCAGACATACACTATTTTGAAAAAGCATGCCTCATCAATTGTATGCTAGATCTCAATCAAGTATGTATCGATACCCCGCATATTCTTCGCAGATAAGCTATCCTCCAAATACAGTCTGTGGGCGGCCGGCACGCTATCCGCTACAAGTCCTCGGGGTGCTTCGGTTTTTTCTACGCAGTCTGAGGAGCTTACTCTGCTCGCTCTCAGCCAGCTCGAAAAATATCCGAAGCACCCCTGTGGGCTTTCCGCTCCTATCGTGGCCGCATCAGCATCCTGCTACTATTGATCGTACAATATATCTCCCAGCGGTTACCAGACTTTGTTCATTATTTGTCTGCCATATAAAACTGACTTACTTTAGCAACCTACGAGCATACTAGAATCGATACAGAATAAGTACTACACCATGAGTAATGTGAACCCTAAAAAACTGCTGAAATCTCTTCTGAAAAAAATACCCATAGCCTTTACCCAAAATCAAAAATATGACAAACAGACAGAGCAAATACTGCAAAAAGTATGCACACCCCGCAGCAACTGTGTAGATGTAGGAACACACAAAGGCGAAGTACTCGACCTCTTCTTCGTATATGCACCCCTGGGCTCCCATTTCGGGTTCGAGCCCATACCCGAAATGTATCAAGCACTTCTCTCCAAGTATCAAAATACACGTGCTTCGATTTACAACGTAGCACTTAGCAATACAGCAGGTCAATCTACCTTCAACCATGTCGTGTCCAACCCGGCTTACAGCGGACTCAAACGCCGACAATATGATCATAAAGATGAAGTCGACCAACAAATCACCGTGCAAACCGACTGCCTGGATCATATCATCCCCTCGGATATCAAAATTGATATTATCAAAATAGATGTGGAGGGAGGCGAATTGCAAGTACTGGAAGGTGCCATACAAACCATACAAAGATCCAAACCCATCATCATATTCGAACATGGACTGGGTGCATCTGAGTTTTATAATTCCAGCCCAGACAAAGTATTTGCATTACTCGACTCATGCTCCATGAAAATCAATACGCTCAAAGGATACTTGCAAACAGAGTCTGCGCTCACACTCGAACAATTTATTCAGCAATATGAGCAGCGTATCAATTACTACTTCGTTGCCTACTAGGTAATACAATGCTTTAGCGACTCATTCCATAGGCACTTCAATTATTTTGAGTAAATGATAACTCAAGTACATCACTAGTAATCCAAATGATAAGCACATCGCAACTCAGCAAAGTGTGCAACCTGTGCATGAGCCTTCAGACCCACTCCTACCGATATGCTTTTGGCCACTCGGTATTGCAGCCCCCATCGATGATAGAATCGCCCAAATCGCCAATTGGGAGGTATCACATAATATCCCAGCTGCTGACCAAAACTAAATTTTCCCATCAAAAATTCATGACTTATAGCCAATGACGTAAAATCAATATCCCTGGGCTCTTGATCCAGACTCTGCTTCTGTGCCAACGAATAGTCCCAATGTATATCGGCTACCATGCCCATACTGTGCAGATTGCTGAGCCGCCTATGATACGCAGCGAAGAATCCGGGTACGGGGTAGAGTTTTTTCTCCCCTTTGCCGATGGCTTTCAAAGAGCTATAGCCGCCTATATCCAATCGATTACGGGTGATAAAAAATCGAGAGGCGCTAGCTACTTGTTTTTGAAATACAGCCTCATTAAGTTGATAGTAAAAGCCCAAACTGGCAGTTGGCCAATTGATCCCCATATTGGGATCTTTGATACCACCATTGGATATATGCAGATAATTGAGTGATGTACTCAGATAGGATTTTTGTGCCACGCACAGGTATGCACTCATACCCACTTGCAAAAAGGCGCTGATGGGTAAGCTATAGCTATTATTATTGGGATTACGAATTGGATGATGTGGACGAGTGAGATAATAGAGACCAAGACTAGCTCGTGGTGCCATCAGTACTCCTTTGGCCAACCAAAAACTAGGTTCCAGAAAGTAGGCCACACCTAGTGAATGCCCAAGTACAGCATTGTCATAATTAAAATAGCTCAGACTGATCCCGCTGTGTGGGTAACATCGTGCTATATTGTAGGTAGCCGAATCAAATTTAAGTTTGCTATACTCCAGATACACTCCGTAAGGTCGAGAGCCAGCTGTGTTTTCTACAGAGTCGCTGTGCGCAAAGATAAAGCCATAATGCGCTTGTGCTCCTATGCGCTTGAGTGTGTGCTCTTGTGCGCATATACCAAGCGGCATACATGCCCATACTACCAGTAATATTCGCATTGCAATCACCAGAGCAAGATACTATCGTATTTTCAGATTTTGATGAGAGGCGCTAGTTAAATCAAGATTCTCTTTTCTTATAATCTATACTGGCTGACGCAACAGACAGGGGTACTGATATACTGTATAGGCAGTACTCTCGTATCGAAGTAGTGAAGAGATGTTCTGTAATATTTAACAGCACTGTGGCTTATTTTAAGAAAGTGTAAACACCCTGTAGTTGTTACTTTGTACTTCAGTCAATTCAGTTTTATGGCCATAAAAATCATACAGCGAATTCCCTTGTCAGTGCTCGTAATGCTATGCTTTAGTGTCAGCTTATCGGTATTCAGGGTGGCAGCTACGGGTTCTGCTATGTATTTGTTTTTAAACTGGAATTTATTTTTGGCAACGATACCATGGTTGCTGAGTGAGTGGATACTGCGTCATAAGTCGAGGATATCTCCTGTGATGCTCTGGATTAGCTTGGTTACATGGTTGTTGTTTTTTCCTAATTGTCCTTATATCCTCACGGATTTGTTTCATCTCAAGAAGTCTTATGCAATGCCACTGTGGTACGACTTGATATTGATATTGTCTTATGCCTGGACAGCATTGATTATAGGATTTAGTAGTTGGCGTAAGATAGAGCAGGTATTGATAGCACAATGGGGTAGAAGTACTACAGGTATAATTACTTTTTTTGTGTTTTTGTCGGCGGGCTTCGGGGTGTATTTGGGTCGCTATCTTCGTTGGAATACCTGGGATATACTCTATAATCCGTCTTTGCTTTGGAGCGATATCAGTCATCGACTGGTAGCGCCATCGGAGCACCCCTACACATGGGGTCTGACATTGCTACTAGGTATTTTTTTGCATTTGATGTATTCTACACTCAAGCAGTTTCGGTCGGAGATTCGAATATAGTCATGAGAAGTACATAGCTGACGACTGAAGTATCAGACCCTGAAGGCTAGCCGTGATCGCAGCGGCATCCCCTGAGTGTAAGGTCTGTGTGCGTGGGTGCGAAGGGATATAGCGTAGAGCACGAAGTAGATGAATGGTGCACTGAGCTGAGCTCAAAAAAATAATTTATTTTCCTTTGACTTTTAGGTTAGTTTTTTTGCTTTGACGTAGGTATTCCATTTGTCGATCACTTGTTGCATATCATTGGGCAGCTCGGATTCAAAGAAGAGTCGTTTGCCGGTGCGAGGATGGTCAAATCCTAGCGTTTTGGCATGTAGGGCTTGGCGAGGAAGTATGGAGAAGCAGTTGTCGACAAACTGTCGGTATTTGGAAAAGATAGTGCCTTTGAGTATTTTATCACCACCATACATTTTGTCGTTGAAGAGGGTGTGGCCTATGTGTTTCATGTGTACGCGTATCTGGTGGGTACGGCCCGTTTCGAGGATACATTCTACCAGGCATACATAGTTGAATCGTTGGAGTACGTTGTAATGCGTGATGGCATGCTTACCGATTTCTCCTTCGTATTCGTAATTGTCAAATAGTTTTCGATGTCGCTGGTGGCGAGCAATATTAGTACGAATGCTGCCGCTATTTTCTTCGGGGTCGCCCCACACGAGTGCCAAATATTTTCTGTCTACGGTATGTGCTTTGAATTGTTCTGCCAAGTGATTGAGCGCTTGTTCGGTTTTGCCCACGACGAGCAATCCGGTGGTATCTTTATCGATCCGGTGTACGAGTCCTACACGCGGCAATTCGCCGGAGGGGGCATCGGCCTGTTGTAGATAGTATGACAAGGCATTGACCACGGTTCCGCTATAGTTGCCCACTCCCGGGTGTACCACCATATTGTAAGGCTTGTTGATCACGAGCAAATCTTCATCTTCATATACGATATTGAGAGGAATATTTTCGGGTACGATCTCTTGGCTCTCGGCATATTTGTAAGCATATACTTGCAGCGCATCGCCTGGTCTTACTTTATAGTTTTGTTTTATGGGTGCACCATTGATGAGCACCATATCATCTGTGATAGCCTGCTGCACTTTGCTACGAGTGCTACCGGCTATGCGTGTCATGATGAACTTATCGATACGCAGTGGCTCTTGTCCTCTATCTACTTTGATATCAAGAATACACTGTTTTTCGGGTTCGATGTCTGAGAAGAGTTCGTCCTCTTCATTAGCTACATCTTCTATTATTGGCTTGCTCATTGTAAGAGCAAAGGTAGGTCAAAATCATCGACTCTATAGGCTAGCACCGGAAAGTGGCCGGTATAGTTGCTTCATCAATTAGGTAATCTTGAATGTATCTTTGTGCAATGGACACTTCATTAGTAGCACGGTATCAACATCTGGGACGTATCCCTTACAAAGAAGCCTGGGATTATCAAGAGTCACTCTTGCAGCATAATTTAGGTATCAAGCAGCGCAATCGCGATCGAGAACTGGGTAAGCTCAATGGCGATATGGAAGACACACAAAGCTATATGCTGCTGTGCGAACACGACCCTGTGTATACTCTTGGCAAAAGTGGACATATGGAAAATCTGCTGGTGAACAATGATTACCTCAAAGAGAAAGGGATCTCCTTTTTCAAGACCAATAGAGGGGGCGATATTACTTATCATGGGCCGGGGCAAATTGTGGGCTATCCTATACTCGATCTTGAGCGAATCAAGCCCGACATTGTCCTTTACATGCGCAATCTGGAAGAAATCATTATCCGTACCCTTGCCGAATATGGCCTGCAAGGAGAGCGAAGCGAAGGCGAGACCGGTGTATGGCTCGATACTGCATTGCCTCACAAGGCTCGTAAGATATGTGCCATGGGAGTACGTACGAGTCGCTGGCTTACGATGCATGGCTTTGCGCTCAATGTGAATACGGATCTCGATTATTTTTCACTGATTATCCCTTGTGGTATTCAAAACAAGCAAGTGACTAGCCTCGAAAAAGAATTGTCGCGTCAGGTACCGCTGGCCGAAGTAGAGACCAAAATCATACGACATGCCCAAGAGGTTTTTGGGATACAAATTGAGTAATCAATAGACTCGTTCACTAGGGTTGAATACAGTTTGGAGCTAAGGGTTCAGTCCCTCTCTAAGCCACTTCCTACTCTTCGCTACTATCTCTCTGCCGGCTTCGCACAAGGCTAATGAGCAGAGAGGATATCCGCTACGATTAGGGCTAGAGTTCATCGTCTTTTTTAATAGTCATCCGGCCATATGCACTCTATGTTGCATACCTAACTGTGATTCTCATCTTAAGTATCAAAGTATATGAATCTCTTTAACGCAGCATATGCAATAGTCAAGCTATTATAAGTCCAAATGCAAGATAAATCAATCGATTCTCACTCTTTTTTTTCAAGCATATTATAGGTGGAGAGACTTTATTTACAAAAGCCTTGATTTCTTTGCCCTTTTGCCTTTCACTACGATTTTCTAACAAATTATCCAAGATTAAGAGGATTAGTTTTAGCCATACAATTCATAGTGAATTTGCTTTTTGTCATAGCCATACTCCTGCAATGTATGCCGGGTGTCGTCGATCATATTTTTCCAGCCACAGAGCATAAAATGAGCATGCGGACGAGAAGCTAACATGCCTTTGTATACATCATGTACATAGCCCTGATGCCCATCCCACTGCTCACGAGAGAGAACAGGATAATAGCGGAAGCCAGGTATGAGCTGTTCAAACTCTTTCATCTCTTTGTAGTAAAGAATATCCTCTTGCTTGCGGGTACCAAAAATCAGATGCAAGGGGCCGGTAGCTATGCTCTTGTTGTAAATATGGTGCAACATGCTGCGAAATGGGGCTATTCCCGTACCGGTACATATAAAGAAGTATTCTTCCTGCAAATCCTCCGGTAGGGTAAATACACCTGCCGGACCTCTAAAGGTGATGGGATCTCCTACTTGAAGATTTTTGAACAAATAATTTGTACCTAAGCCATCTTCAACCAATACGATAACGAGTTCAAAAAGATTAGTCGTATCGGGAGCCGAGGCGATAGAATAGCTGCGCCAGCGTTTGTTTTTCTTTTCGTGTATGGGTAAGTCGAGAGTTACAAACTGACCGGGCTTGAAGTGAAAGGGATCTGAAGAGGGAGTCTCTATAAAAAAACGACGGGTAGAGGCAGTTTCTTCGATGATACTGACTACAGTTCCTATTTGCCACTCGAGACTCATAGTACAAATGTACTAAGAAAGAATGGGAATAGGCATATAAATATTAGCCGGGTAAGTAAGGATGATTATTCATAAAATGGAGAAATCATAAGGTATACAATGACGCCTGTAATAGCCACATAAAGCCATATCGGAAAGGTATAACGCACTATCTTTTTGTGCGAAGCAAACTCTGCAGTGAGCCCCCGATAGGCGCTATACAGTACGAATGGCATTACCAATCCGGCAAGTGTTATATGTGTGGAGATGATGACATAATATAGATAACGTATACTTCCAGCCGCTGTTTTCTCATCGATAGAGAGAATGCCGTCATGGTTAGTATCTCCATACTTAGTATCGCCGGTAAGTAGATGATGAGCAATGTAGAATACTAGAAATAAAACCGAAAGTAACATGGTAGAAAGCATGATTGTTTTGTGTGCTTCATATTTTTTTTGCTTTACGAGGTAGAGGCCAAATACGAGTAGCACTGCTACCAAGGAATTGATTACGGCACTGAGCAAGGCAAAGATATGAGGGTCAAAACCAAGATCGATGGGCAACTCGATACGGTCGAGAATGACTACTGCTACAAATACGATGGCCGAAAATAGCCAAATAAGAATATTTGCTTTTTTATCATTTTTCTCGATTGAAGCTTTTAGCATAAATGAGGGTTTAATTTTTTAGCGTTTTTTCTTTTCGTGAATTTTGTTTTTTTCTACTAGCAAGTAGGCGATGTCTTCGGCACAGCGGCGTACATCATTGGAGTCGAGGCCGTTGTAATAACCTCTGATATTGCGGTATTTGTCGACGAGTACAAACTGTTCGGGGTGTATGAAGTCTTGCTCATCGCCATTGCCTTGAGGTAGATCGAGTAGCAATTGATATCGGGCAAAATCATAAATTGATTTTTTGCTGGCGGTGGCGAAGATCCATTTGTCATGATTAGCTTCGTATTGGTTGGCATAGCGTCTGAGTACCGGCACACTATCGTGTAGCGGGTCAACGCTGAGCGATATAAAGCGAATGGAGGTATCGTTTTTGAGAAATGCTTTGTTGAGCAATTTCATATTTTTGGTAAGTGGTGGGCAAATCGTTTGGCAGGAGGTAAAAAAAAAGTTGTAGACTAATATTTTGCCTTTGTATGTTTCATGCAGAGCGAGGGTGTCTCCAAGTTGTGAGTACACTAGCAAGTCAGCTACGGTATGATAGGTGGTATCGAGTTGAAGTTTGCCGTCCACTATGTTGCTGTCTATTGAAGCGATACCATATTGCTTAGGCAGGGTGATATGCCCGTCGTGACCTTTGGATTTGAGAAAAAGGTAAGCACCTAGGGGGATAAATAAACTGAACAAGCCACCAAAGATGATACTTTTGAGTCTTCCTTTTTTCATGGGTGCAAAAGTACATCGTAATGTATAAGACTGTTCACAAATGGCTATTATTTAAATTTATAGCTGCAAGAAATGGTATGTGGATGCTACTCTGATTTTTTGGCACGGTTGCAGTCGCCGCGTCCGGAGCTATCGCTGGGCTGACACTCGGTAGGTGTGATGAGTTCGGCATCGAGATAGTCGGGGATGCCATCGCCATCGGTATCGCGGGGGCAACCTTTGCTATCGACTCTGATGCCTTTGGGGGTATGGTCGCACTGGTCAAAACAGTCGTTGATGCCATCGCCATCAGTATCTTTTCGGCAGTCTTTTTTGGGTGTTGCGGGTGAGTTTGTTTTTTGTTGGGGTTGATATGCCAGCAGGGTCCAGGTGATCAGAAGTGTGAGTAATAGATTCATCAGGCAAAGTTACTTCTGTTGGGATAATAATTCTTACCCATATCTGGAGTTGAGTCTAATTGGGTTGGATAGGCATACTCGCCGGGATAGTTGATAGATGTATATGGCGATGAAAGGCTGCCATGCCCGGAAGGCGACGAGGCACGAGGCGGTGCGAAGCCTGGTCGAAGCACGGGAGCGATAGCGTACCCTGTAGGGGATGGGTGGATGGAAGGTATTGATTGTATGCTGATAGCCCCAAAAGGTTTTTGGATTAGAGCTTAGGGTATTAGGGTTCGTAGATTGCGTGGAGCATGGTTTGGCCTACGGCTTTAAGGGTGTTTTTGTCTATGACTTGGAGGTTGTCGGCGTGGGTGTGCCAGTGTGAGCCGAATCCACCGTGGGGTTTTACGTGGATGATATCGATGGTGGGTGTGCCATTGAGTTCGTTGACGAAGAGATGATCATCGGTGATGGTGGCACCTCGTATATATCTGAAGTAGTCGGAGTAGCCGATACGATTGGCGATATCCCAGATTCGTTTTTGCACATCGGGTGCGTATTGATTGGAGTAGCCTTCGAGGGGGAATTGAGCGCCTCGGGCTCCTACCATGTCGAGGCATGCGCCCCATGAGGCTTTGTATGAGGGTATGTGTGGATTGGCTCCCCAGTATTGTGTGCCCAGGCAGTAGCTACGGTCGCCCCATTCGGATTTGCCTACATCTTCGACATCGACTAGCATGATGTCGACACCTAGTAGTGGTGCAGTTGCTTTGAGGTGGCGAGCGATCTCCATGAGAACGGCTACGCCACTGGCGCCATCGTCGGCGGCGTCGATGGGAGCGTTGGTATTGGCGATGTCTTCGTCGGCCCAGGGTCTGCTGTCCCAGTG
>DAIUCL010000067.1:0-13740 GCA_036846185.1 Chitinophagaceae bacterium | reverse complement strand
TATTAGAAGTTTGCTTTTAAGTTAATACCCCATGTTTTGGTACCCGGGTTATTGAAGTAATCAAGTCCTTGTGCATTACCGCCACCGATGAGGCTTGTTTCGGGATCAACTCCTTTGTATTTTGTCCAAAGCAAGAGGTTTCTTCCCACGAAGCCTAAGGTGAGCCCTTTGAATACACGCGTGCTGCTCATCCATTTTGTAGGAAGAGAGTAGCTAAGTCCCACCTCACGGAGTCGAACCCATGAGGCGCTTTCCATATAGGGCTCGTTGATTGCAAATCCACTTCCCATACCCAGTCTGTAGTAGCTCTCATTAAGTTTTACAGAGCTGTTATTTACGCCACCGGTTCCTGCCACAGGATTACCATTTCCATCATAATGATAAATTTTACCATCATCGCCTACATGTCCGTATACACCTTCAAATACTTTTGTATCTACGTCGCGTCCTTCTGTTTCTTTGGCAGTACCAAAAGAGGCTAAAGCACCGCGAGTACCGTTCCAGATCACGCCTCCCTGACGTGTTTCAAATAAGAAATTCAAACTAAGGCCTTTGTAGGAGATGATGTTATTCAAACCGCCCAGCCAACGTGGCATTACATTCCCCAAACTTTTTTGGGTTGGATCTAATATAGGGTACCCATACCCAGGGCTATTGACATCATCTTCTATGACAACTCTACCAGAAGCATCTCTGAGATACCCTGTACCATAAAATTGACCATAAGCTTCCCCATTACGAACGACAACTTGCGACCCCTCAAATCCATTAAGTACTATCGTTTCTACACCATCTGCAATTTTCTCTACAGTGTTTCTATTGCGTGTATAATTCAGCATGATATCCCAACGAAAATCTTTTTTCTTTATAGGAGTAGCTGTGATCATCACCTCATGCCCTCTATTACGCATTACACCAGCATTGGTAAAGAATTCAGAGTAACCAGACGTTGCAGGCACAGGAACTTTGGCATGCAAATCCTTGGAACGATTATCATAAAAAGTATAATCAATCCCTAAGCGATTACTAAAGAAACGCAATTCAGTTCCTATTTCAAAAGAGCGGGTAATTTCTGGTCGAATAAATCGATCATACAGTCTGCTCGATTCAAAAATAACTTGATCATTGATAGGACTTGTCTGACCACTAGTCCAACCATCAGCAACGGCCGTTTTGGTATATCGAACCAGTGTACTTTGTACCGGTGGATTTTTACCAGCCTGAGCCCAACTCATTCTGATTTTACCAAAGTTAAATTCGCTATTTGTCCACTTGAAGGCATCTGAGAAAATAAATGAGGTATTCATTGACGGATAAAAATTCATCCCTTTGCCTTGAGGCATATAAGATGTAGCTTGCTCCAATCGTCCTGTCACATCAGCAAAAAAGTAATTTTTATATCCAAACTTTGCTTGTCCAAATTGACTAGAACGTCTGAACTTATAATTGGCGGCCTGAGTAGCATAAATATTTTTTGCATTATTGATATTATACCATTCTTCTACTACCAGATTATCTCCACGAGTATAGTTTTCTACATAGTTTTCGCTGTATAAGTTATGACCAAGCATAAATTCCAAATTGTAATCTTCTCCTACAAAAGGAGTAATAGTTGCGATCAAATCATTATTAATCATTTGATAATTCTCATCTCTTACAGCCACACGTCCTTCTGCCACACCGGCCATGGTTGAAGATTGTTTACCAAAATTTTGCTGACTTCCGGTATTGTAGTAATCTGTACCCAGTCTATTGGTGATACTCAGCCAAGACAGTGGAGTAATTGTACCAAATACATTACCATACAAACGATTCGTTCTATCCTTATATTGATTCTGATTAATGGTATAATATGGATTATCATAAATACCATATCCACGATAAGTTCTTTGTAATCCATTATCAAACTGATAAGCCCCCTTACTTCTAGGATTTCCGGTTCCATTCAAATTATCAAAATTAATGGGTGTACGAAGCAAGCCGAGCATAATACCAGATAGATTTGAACCTTGCTGTACATAAGTTCCGGCTGTATTGGCATAGTTGACGGATGTGCCCACTACCAAGCCCTCTTTAGGACTACTCTCTGCATTGATACCAATGTTCGTTCTATTTATTTCACTATTTGGCACTATCCCCTCTTGCTTCATGTTCGCCAAATTCAATTTCAAACTTGAGCGATCTGTCACATTTGTGATAGTGACATTATTATTCCATGTTTTTGCAGTCTGAAAAAAGCTTCCAGTATTGTCGTAGGGTCTGAATTTTGTTTGCTTTGAAGGATCACTTTCGCCCACAAGATAACCATTCACATCCCACAAGTAATCTTGACCATTCCAATACATTGTATCGGCAGCAGGCCCCCAGCTTTCTCTTGCATGTGATGTATTGAATTCATTCTTGGGTATATTCAATCGACCACCACGACCTTGCAAAAATCGATTTTGTAATTCAGGAAGTTTATTCACTCTATCCCAAGTCAGAGTTGTGTTATAAGTCACTCCTAATCCTTTTTTACCGGCACCCTTTTTAGTAGTTATCAATATCACACCGTTGGCACCAGCCGACCCATACAATGCAGCTCCCGCCGGACCTTTGATAACTGAGATATTTTCGATATCTTCAGGATTGATATCGAACGCTCTCGATCCTCCACTGATATTGGACAAAAAAGCATTATCCCCTTCATCCGGATCGCCAAACGATGAACCTGATATAGCAATTGGCGAACCATCCACCACAATCAAAGGCTGATTATTGCCGGTAAATGTAGTAGCGCCCCTTAGCTGTATGAAACTAGCCGCACCCGGTGTACCGGAAGAGTTAGTTATTTGCAAACCAGCCACCTTTCCACTCAAAGCATTTAAGGCATTCTGATTTTGCCCTTGAGTGATTTGCTCATTTTTCACCGTCGTATTGGCATACGATAAGGCTCTTTTTTCTTTCTTGATACCAAATGCCGTCACCACAGTCTCTCTGAGCGATTTGGGATCAGCCTGCATTTTTACAATCATCCCATTCTGAGCCGCTTTATCCGTGCGCTTCATACCGATAGCCGTAATCGTAAGCATAGTACCTGCATCGGCAGCAATTTTAAAATTCCCATTCACATCCGATACAGCCCCCTTATTCGTGCCCTCTATCCTAATCGTAGCACCGATAACGGTCTCTCCTTTCTCATCAATAATTTTCCCACTGATGAGAGAACCTTGTGCCCAGACCTGTGACATACACAAGCTCAAAACACAACAAAGTAGTAATAGTGTTTTCTTCATTTCTCTTGTTTTTATTTATAAAATTTCACGTAAACCTACTCTTATGATTTAAAATTTGCAAAAAAAATTAACATTTTTTTGCTATAAAATTAACATTATCAACAAAACGCTATTCCATTCATAACACATAATAGCAATTTACTCATTCTGTATATCTAATTTGGGGCTGTTATCATAGGTCCCTATTTCAGCTTATATCCGTCCCTTACGGGGTACGCTTCGCTCCCGTCCCACCTGCTGTGGGACCGCCTCGTACCTCGGCGCCCTCCAGGCACGGCAGCCGCCCAGCCAAGTTCTAGCTTCAACAATCAAGGTTCAATATCTATTTCATTATTATCTTTACAGCATCTATACATACTATTTCACCACTACCTACCTTACTCGACTTGATTTTTAAACTCATCATGTACCTTCACCGCCACATTTGTATTATTCTCTAAATCAACTACATTTGCTCCCACTTATGACAAGCAATACAATAAAACTTATCCTAATTGGTTTTATCCTCACATTACTGGCAGTCAACACTCATGCCCGCAATAAGAAAAACAAGTTTGTGATTATGAATACCAGCCTGGGTATCATCAAAATCGAAGTTTTCAACGATGTACCTCAACACGCCAACAATTTTTTAAAACTGGCCAAAGAAGGCTTCTACGACAGCTTGCTCTTTCATCGTGTCATACCCCAATTCATGATACAAGGAGGTGATCCGGATAGTAAAAATGCAGCCTCAGGGCAGATGCTGGGCAATGGTGACCTTGGCTATAAAGTCCCTGCTGAATTTATGCTCCCAAAGTACTATCACAAAAAAGGCGCACTCGCTGCAGCTCGCGATAATAATCCTGAAAAAGCCTCCTCCGCCTGCCAATTCTATCTCGTGGTAGGCAAATTATTCACTGATGAAGATCTAGACAAAATGGAAGCAAAAACAGGCGTAAAATATTCCGAACAAGCTCGCAAAGACTATAAAACTATCGGTGGCACACCACATCTCGATGGCGCATACACCGTATATGGACAAGTCGTAAAAGGACAAGAAATCGTAGATATCATCTCTAATGTGAGCCGAAACAAATCCGACAGACCCGAGCAAGACATCCGCATACTTTCCACCAAAGTGAAGAAAAAATAACCGTATAATTCAACAGTAGTTGAGGCACCATTAATTCTATATTAAAATTAGTGTTTAAACATCTACATTTGCACAATGAAAACTCTTATACTAGTCAGACATGCCAAATCTGATTGGAGCAATCTTCATCAAAAAGATATAGATCGCCCGCTCAACAGTAGAGGATTACACGATGCCCCACGTATGGGCAAACGTTTGCTCAAACATAGCTATTTACCCGATACTATCCTTGCCAGCACTTCGATTCGTACCCGACAAACGGCAGAACTCATCGCAGATGAACTTTCCATTGATCGCTCTCAAATACAATGGATTGACTCTCTCTATCACGCTAGCCCCGAAGATATCACACACTCACTTCTCACATTAAGCCCTGCTATAAATACCGTAATGCTGATAGCTCACAATCCCGGCATTAGTGAATTTGCCAATCGGCAAGTCGGCACATTTACCGATCAGTTCCCTACTTGTGCTGTAGGCATTTTTAGCTATGGTACCGATGACTGGACACAGATAGAAACCGCAAAAGTGAAATTACTGCATTTTGACTACCCCAAAAAAAGTGAGTAATGTTAATAACATTATCATTCCTTTTCATAATATCTACATTAATCATTCAGCCCCACTTTCATAGTATCTTTTGATCAATCGGTATTTTCGTTTGCTATAATACAATTCCGCCATTGCATACTCTATGCCCGGCATCCCATCTAAAAGCCCTAATCGAATAATCAAATTTTTCAAAAACAGTACATAGGGACTTACATAAAGTTTCAGCCATGAAGCACGCTTTCCTTCCTCCGCTTTCTGCTTCGCAAACAATTGTGCGTATCGCTCTAGCTTTTCATACAAATCGTTTTTATCCCTGTAAGAATCGTGTTCTACTATTCCCTTTAATTTGACAAAATAGGTATCACTACTACTATTCAAATCTTCGTGAACAGCCTGCGAATTCCACTGTGCATGCGTCCTGTTAAACAAGCGCTTTCTATACTCATGACGGGTAGAACCATAGTAGAGCAATCTCGACCGATACACTAATCGCCTCCGTATCAAAGCTACCGTATGAGATGATGGATTTGAACTCATAAAGGATTTGATAGATTCCAGTAAGGCAGGAGTCGCTATTTCATCTGCATCCAAACTCAGTATCCAGTCATTCTCTGCCCATTGATTTGCTCTATTTTTGGTATCACTATAACCGGTCCACTCTACAGGATACACTCTCGCTCCACAAGCCTTTGCAGCCTCTACAGTACCATCGCTACTACCACTATCTGCTACCACTATGTCGGCACATATAGGCTTTACTGCCTCAATGCATGCGGCTATATGCTTGATTTCATTTTTAGTGATAATTATAAGCGATAGAGGAAGCATCTTGTAAAAGTACACTTCACTCCTTATTTTGCACAAAAAAATAGTAGACTATGCAAGAACCACATATCGCCGATACCAAACCTTGCTGCCTGCAAGTACAAAAAGACAAAAACTATGCCTGGTGTACCTGCGGACTGAGTGAAAAACAACCTCTCTGCGATGGCAAACATAAACATATTGAAGGCTTACCTTTCAAACCCCTGCTTGTCCAATTTGAGGAAGACAAAGAAGTGTGGCTCTGCCAATGCAAACAAACTAAAAACCCTCCCTACTGCGACGGCAGTCATAATAATTGCTAACCACTCATTTGTATAATAATGGAATATAGAAGATTAGGAAAATCGGGCTTACAACTCAGCGCATTATCTTTTGGCAGCTGGGTGAGTTTTCACAAACAAATCAACGATAAGAAAGCCGAAGAACTGATGAGCTTCGCCTATGAGCAAGGTGTCAACTTTTTTGATAATGCTGAGGTATATGCTCTTGGCGAAAGTGAGAACATGATGGGACGTGTACTAAAAAAGAAAAAATGGGATCGCACGAGCTATTGCGTGAGTAGCAAAGTGTACTTTGGATGGCGAGGTACTGCCAACAAACCCAACCAAACGGGATTGAGCAGAAAGCATGTCATCGAAGCATGCCATGAAGCTCTCAACCGATTGCAAGTAGATTATCTGGATTTATACTACTGCCACAGACCGGACAAAAACACCCCTATCGAAGAAACCGTTTTGGCGATGAACACCCTTATCCAGCAGGGAAAAATACTCTACTGGGGCACCAGCGAATGGAGCGGTGTGGAGATCATGGAAGCCCACCGCATAGCTGAAAAATACAGAATCATTGGTCCTACCATGGAGCAACCCCAATACAACTTATTGGAACGTGATAAAATGGAAAAAGAATATCTCAGTATATTCCACAATGTAGGACTGGGCACTACGATCTGGAGCCCTCTGGCTGCGGGCTTGCTATCAGGCAAATACAATGATTCGGTTCCCAAAAATTCTCGCTTTGCGATGAAAGGTTTTGAATGGCTGGCAGATAGATGGCTGGCAAAAGAGAAAATCGACAAAGCAAAAAAATTAGCTAAAGTAGCTGATGACTTGGGTGTAACTCTGGCACAGCTTAGTATTGCATGGTGTCTGAAAAATGATCATGTATCCTCGGTGATACTGGGAGCCACCCGCAAAGAGCAACTGGTAGAAAATTTCAAAGCATTGGAAGTCAAAGAAAAACTGAGCCCGGAGGTGATGCAGCGTATAGATAAAATCGTACAATCAAGACCTTTACAGCCTGATTTCTAGCCTGGTATTTTGATCTCAGTATTGATATTTGCATACCTATTTCAAGCCCTCTGCATCTCTGGAATTTCTATCTATTTCGCTTATCACATTCATATTGCACTTCTGTTATTTTTATTTCGCAGTAGTAATTTATAAGATGGACGATCACATTCAATTAGGAATGGCTCAAAAGATATTGCGACGATGAGCTCTAGCCCTGATCGTAGTGGATACCGCATAGGCCTACGCTCTATCTCGCACCCCAATATATAGTATGCGGTAGGAGCGAAGAGCAGGACTATCGCTCAATAAAGTGACGACGATGCGCTCCCAAAAAAAGAAAAAAAATTACACTACCTGTTAGTTCCGAGAACGACTTTGCGACTATTTCTCCAGCGATTTGACACTGCGCAACAATCGTTTCCATCGAATGCCATTTTTGTCGTAGCTGAGCCAAATAAACCAGGCTTTTCCTACCACATGATCTTCGGGCACAAATCCCCAGAATCGGGAGTCGAGTGAATTGTGCCGGTTGTCGCCCATGAGCCAGTAGTAATTCATCGCAAACGTATATACACTGGTGGGCTTGCCATCGATGAGGTATGGATAAGTGGATTCGTCGAGCTGATGACCTTCATACTCCGTGATAAGAGTACGATACAATGCGATATTTTCGGGTGTTAGGGTCACGCTTCCACCTTTTTGAGGTATCCAAAGTGGGCCAAAATTATCTTGATTCCATTTGAAATGAGCCGTATCTTGAGGAAAAACATCGAGCTGTGCCACACCCGGATTCATGCGTCCTCCGAGAGTATCGGCGAGTCGTATCATGATATTAGGTATTGTGCGCAGCTTGGCTAAATCATCATCGGTAAGGCTGTATAGGTTAGGTATAGGCTGATTGTATTCATTGGTGATATTGTAAATACCAAAGTCTTCTGCTACCTCTTGTCCGATGTCGTAGCCGGTTGGCATCATGGCTACCTGGTATACAAATTGAAGATGACGGGGTTTGTAGGCGGGTTTGCCATTGAGATACAATACGCGCTCACGAAGCTCCAATGTATCGCCCGCTATACCTACACAGCGTTTGATATAATTTTCTTTTTTATCGACCGGTCTGTTATTCTCTTTGTCTTGCGGCCAGTTGAATACCATGTCATCATTGCGCTCTATAGAGCCTATACCCCATATGCGTTTGTAAGGCCATTTTACCGATTCGCTATACGATTTGCCCCCAAAGATGGGCATGGTATGATGCACAAATGGGATGGCAAGAGGGGTCATGGGTAGCCTAGGTCCGTAATGCATTTTACTGACGAAGAGGTAATCATTAACCAATAAGGATTTCTCCATCGAAGGCGTAGGAATGGTGTAGGCTTCTATGAAGAAGGTACGGATGATGGTAGCAGCAACTACGGCAAAGACCGCCGCATCGAGCCACTCTCTGAGTGGCGACTTTTTAGGTTTTGGCTTTTCTGTATTTTTTTTTGTCAGGAAGGGTATATTCATGCCTAATATTCAATAATGAGCTGTAAAAGTAATCGCTTCTATGATAATAAAAAGTAAATGTAGGACGAATAGTGTGTTTATGCCTGAATTTCCAAAATTTTTAACGCTTCATCGGCGGCATTTTTACTGGCTTCTTTTTTGTTGGCAGCGGTGGATCGGCAGATTAGTTTGCCATCGATTTCTATCCCTACCGTAAACAGTTTTCTTCCCCGTTGTTGTTCCTCTTTGAGCACCACAAAATCGAGCTTTTTGCCTAATCTGCCGGCCCAGCCGATCAGCTTATTTTTTGCGTTTACTTCGGTATTCTCCAGCGTTTCGATATCTACAAATGGGATCAGGATTCGCTTTCGGATAAATACTCTCGTTTTATTGTACCCCTTATCGAGATAGATAGCACCTATAAGAGCCTCCAATGCATTGCCAAAAATCATAGAGGTACGCAAATGCGTATCTTGCTCATTAAATTTGATGAGCTCTTTGAGTCCTATACGCAAAGCGATATCATTCAGCGATTTTCTATTCACTATTTTGGAGCGCATGTCTGTCAGATAACCTTCTGCACGAGTAGGATATTTTACAAAAAGATGTTCACCGATTACAGCCCCTAATATCGCATCCCCCAAAAACTCCAGACGTTCGTTATTTTCAGAAGAGTCACTATTATTGGATCTGTGGCACAATGCCATTTCGTATAGTACTATATTGCCGGGCGTAAAGCCCAGCAGATTCTGCAAATCTTTATACAGTGTACTGCCTTTGGTAAAAAATTGAACCAAAAATTCAGGAACGAATTTCACAACATCTATTTTGTAATGCAAGGTACACCATCCTTTTAAATAATGTAAATTAAAGAAGCGTGAGAGTAATAATTCATACAAACAAGGTATCAATTCAAGCTAATTTTGGAGGGGAGCTCATCCACATTTATTATTCATCACCCGTCCTGCTCTTCGCTCCTACCGCATGTGATATCTATAGTAAAAAAATACTGATCATACCATGCGGTATCCACTACGATCAGGGCTATTTTTCATCGTCAGTAAGTCTATGTAGCACTCTCACATGATGATGTAAACAGCATAAAAGAAAGCACCTACATCGACGAACTGATTATTTGCCTTTCCTTCAGTATATCCATCAAAATAGCCTTGCGAAGCTCCATAGTGTTGACCGTAGTATCAGCGACCTCAAAATTCATTGCAAAAAAGTATGGTCTATAATTGGTCTCCATTTGTTTGCTCAATACGCCCTTCTGCACTTCTCTTTTTTCAACAAAACCTACCAGCCATGCCATCACTTTATCTTTACCCGATCGGAAGGGCATCAAAGTACCTGTTTTGTAATACAACCTATACTCTCCTTGATCTTCTTGCATCATCATGCTACGTACTATGCGCTGCGTACGTTGCGAAAAAGGCAATTTGTCAAAATAGAGCTTTTTAATAAAGCCTACCTGCTCGTCCGGTGTGATTTGCAAGGTATCATTGAGCCAGCACTCATCCAGCTTAGGCCCAATTCGCTTATTGCCATAGCGAACAGTATCCAGCCAATGCTGCATTTCTGTTACCCCTATCCTACGAGCTATCTCCTGATAATAGGCTACATTACTCACCTTGAAGGCTTCGCGCATATTCATATCCTTGTCCCACTCAGGCTTACGTGCTACCCCATCCCACTTGATCAGCAAATTTTCATCGGGAGCTACATTACTTTCCAGAGCTACCAGAGAGTTCATAATTTTGAACGTAGACGCCGGTGCAAAACGTCGGCTACAACGATCAATATTATATACATACACTTGATCATGTGTATTATCTGCCCATTCAAAACAGGCAGAATCCACCCCATGTTTTCTGAAGATATCGCCCCACACCTCCTGATTGATGATATTCCCTCTCTCACACGATACCAATACAAACATCATACCCACCACTAACAATAAAACACCCAAACGATTATACATAGACTAATGTTATTAATTGCCGCAAAGGTATACAACTATACACGTACAATTATACATCATGCTATAAGTTTCCTATCATTACCTTTGTCAAAATTTATAGCATTAAAACGTATGAGTGAACAGCGCACAGAAATAGCCTCTTTAGGTGAATTTGGACTTATCGAAACCCTCACCGCCGACAATGAAACCCGCAATGTAGGCACCCTACTGAGCGTTGGCGACGATGCAGCCGTCATCGACACCTTTGGCAAGCAAATGGTTGTGAGCACTGACATGCTCGTTGAGGGAGTGCACTTCGATCTAATGTACATGCCACTAAAACATTTAGGATACAAATCCGTAGTCGTAAATCTCTCCGATATCTATGCCATGATGGCCACCCCCACACAGATTACAGTGAGCCTTGCCATCTCCAACCGATTCAGTGTAGAAGCCTTACAAGAGCTTTACGAGGGGATACAACTAGCTTGCGACAAATATAATGTAGATCTGGTAGGTGGCGACACCACCACCTCCCCAAAAGGCCTCATCATATCCATTACAGCTATTGGCGAAGTAGAGGGCGACCAATTCGTGACACGCAGAGGTGCCTCCGAAAATGAGATTCTCTGTGTCAGTGGCGATCTGGGAGCAGCCTATATGGGACTCTTATTGCTCGAACGAGAGAAAAAAATATTCATAGAACATCCTGAAGTACAACCCGATTTAGAAGCACAAACCCACATTCTAGGCAAATTTATGAAACCCGAAGCCCAACAACATATCGTAGAATGGCTCCGAGAGCATAAAATCACCCCCACCTCAATGATCGACATCAGCGATGGCCTCAGCTCCGAACTGCATCACGTGTGCCGCCAAAGTCAACTCGGCTGTATGGTATATGAAGAAAAACTCCCCATACACGAACAAACCAGAAGCAATGCACAGCGATTTGGAATAGCAGCCACCACAGCTGCACTCAATGGCGGCGAAGATTATGAATTATTATTTACGATCAAACAAGAAGATTTCAATACCGTCAGTCAAAATCCGGCTATCAGCATCATAGGCCATATGTGCTCACCTGACAAGGGCTTACACCTGCTAACAAATGGTCACAATAAAGTAGAATTGAAGGCTCAAGGGTGGAATCCACTAAAAAGTTAAATATAAATTATGATTGTTTAATGGAAATTAATTATGTTTGTTTCCATTTTAATCGAATTATGAGACGATACTATACGATTCTTGCAACATTCTTCGCTTTCTTGCTATTGGCAAGTGGCATTGTCTTCAACGCATGCACCAAAGACCCATGCAAAGACATCATTTGTCGCAACAATGGCAATTGTCGCGATGGCGCCTGCAAATGCACACCGGGTTTTGAAGGACCCTTTTGCCAAGTTCGAGCCTACGAAAAATTTATCGGCACCTGGGATGGCACACTTCGTTGCAATGGCCTATTGCCCGAAGTGGTCAACATGGTAATCGCTCCCGAACCAGAGGCCAATCGCATCAGCTTTTATGACATATTCGATCAAAACCATGTCATCAAAGCTACTGTAAACCTTACAGACATTTCCATAGAAGAACAAATCATAGACAATAGAAAATATTTTGGTAATGGCTTCCTCGATGGCAAATACATCACGGTATATTTCCAATACCAAGAGGAAGGGTCCTCTGTAGTCCACACTTGTGTATACAACGGTACCCAATTCGTAAATCCATAGAATCTACATATTAAACGTAAAGAAATTATCCCCCACATGAAACGAATCGTATCCCTGTCTATACTATCTGTTCTAGTCGCTTTTGGCCTTACTGCCTATCTGAACGCCTGCAAACCCGACCCTTGCGTCACACGCAACGTACAATGCCAAAACAATGGTATGTGCCGAGAAGGCGACTGCCTTTGTGTATCCGGTTTTGAAGGTGATAGCTGCCAGTTTCAAGTCAATGAAAAATTCGAATCTCTATACGCTTGCATACGTACCAAGTTGATCAACGAAGTGTTGATAGATGACAACGACGATACCCTTCAGGTACTTAAAAAAACAGACCGTTTTGGTATCCGGTTTTATTCCATTCGCGATAGTATCAACGAAGTAATAGACGCTACCGTCAATGGTAACTTTATCACCATCCCCCGACAAGAAATACAAAATAACGCTTACTGGGGATCAGGAAGTCTCAATAAAGACGTCCTTACCATCACGCTATACGACTCTACTATTACCCTAGGCGATACTAACCGTGCCAAACGTACATACGTCGGTTATAAATTCTAATAATTATAAATAAAGGTTTTTTTTGATTATTCACATTAATCCATTACCTTTGCAGTCCTTTAAAAACAGGCATTAAACTATATTTGTATGAAACGTACATTCCAACCCCACAGACGCAGAAGAAAATCCGTACATGGTTTCCGTGAGCGTATGCAAACTCCGGGTGGTCGCCGGGTATTGGCCGCACGTCGTAAAAAAGGACGTAAAAAATTGACTGTTTCTGACGAACGTCGTTTGAAATAATTCTTTATGAAAAAGCCTTTCTCACTTCCGGCTTCGGAGAGGATTAAGCGCAAAAAAAACATCGACACGCTTTTCCAAAATGGAAAAGCGTTTTTTTCGTTCCCCTACAAAGTTATCTACTCGACACAGCCACTTCTATGCGATAGCCATGACTCACCACTGCAAGTAGCCATATCGGTTCCCAAACGAATCTTCAAAAAAGCGCATGACCGCAATAGAATAAAACGTATCACCAAAGAATGCTACCGACTTCAAAAGCAAGCATTAAGTACATTATTACATTCCCAAAATCAATCAATGCTCCTCTTACTACTCTATACCCACCCCGAAGAAATCCCATATGCACAGTTGTCTAAACATATGGAAAAAGCACTCACTAAACTACAAGATAAAGTGAACATGCCTACACACGATACTACGCCTCACAAAAACTAGTTCGCTCATCCTGCCACACAACAACCAATTTTGGGCGTGCCCCTTCGGGTCGGGCAGGACTTCGTCCGTTAGCTTCGCCAAAAGCAACATTTAGTTGCTTCTAACTTGCTAATGCTCCTACTCCTCGCTTGCTCAGCCTGAGGGCTTCACAAGCTGCGGGGTATCCGCTACTATCCCTCACACTTCTACTAGCCCACATTGCGCAAGGTTGTTAAAGAATTGGTTTTTTTGTTAATAAATT